>NZ_CAWLFA010000006.1 GCF_963860125.1 Picosynechococcus sp. PCC 7002 | reverse complement strand
AGATCAACCTAAGATTTACCTGAGCATATTTTATATTACCCATAACGTTATGGGTAGCCACTAGTTTCAGATTTTTGGGTATTCAGTCCAATAGGTAGCATGAAAAACAGTCTGATTACCCAATTATCCGATAAAGGGTTTTGGATGATGGCGATCGCCTCCACAATCAAAAGGCGATCGCCTTAGATGAGTTAAGGGAAAAAGAGCTGTACAAAAAGGATGCCGAGAACAAAGGCGATCGCCATCAAGATGGAGATGGTTGATAGAGATTCACAGAAATTGTCAAATTCCCGACGTTTACGTCGCCGAAACGAGATTTTTTGTTCCATCTCAGCCTGTTGAAGCTGTAATCGTTGGTCACGAATTCTCAAAGCTCGTTCATGCTCTCGACAAAAATCCATTAAGAATCGGAGGAGGAACTCTCTGGCAGCGCAGACGACTCCCCCGGCAGAACAGAAGCATTAACGATGTCATCTCCATAAAGGACAGCGTCAAATTTGCGTTTAAACTCTTCAGAATTTCCAATCTCATTGATCCGTTTCCAAAAAGAATCAACAATGATTTTACGAGCAGCCGCCCGCTGTTCATTGAGTAGATGAGGTGTTTCATCAATCATCTGTTCAGCAAAAGTAGCAGATTTCTGATGAAAGAAGTCGGTCAATTTAGGATCCAACACAGAACTTGGTTCTGAATGCTCCAAAGAATTAGCAGATTGATTCAAAACAATAGAAATTGCTTTTTTATAGCCTTTTTTCTGCTGACGAGCTAAATGAAAAATTCGCTCAAAAAGAGCAACTTGATCATCAGAAAAAAGAATCGTATCCTGTGAGATATTTAAGTCATCGAGAATCTCGTCAAATTTAGGCTGAGAAATGTTGTATTTTTCAACAATGTTTTGTTTGTTCATGATAAAAAGTCCTAGAAACTATCAGAAGTAAATAAAGAAGAAGAGAAAAGAGGCTCAGATTCATCGATAGTTTCGGCCTCACTCTCAGGATGGAAAGAAGTTTGAGAAGAGGAAGAAAGAGAAGTGATGAGAGCCGTTAACTGTGTAATCTCCTGAGTTAAACGATGAATAGAAAGTTCGGCCTGACGAATAATCAGTTCAGGAGAATGATGGGAAGAATGAAGTAGGTGAGGATAATGAAGGAGTAGAAAAGCATCCTCTACTTCTCTTTGAATGGTTTTTCCTGGAGATTGTTTAATGTGAATTAAAACATCTCGAAAAGGAGTTCCATCCTGACTATAGAAACAATGTCGAATCATAAAGAAGACCTCTATAAATGTTGAAGGAGTCCATAGGAATCAAGAAGGCGACGCGCAAGGACAGGATTAAGAAAAGTCGATTTTAGAAGAGGACGTAGGAGATGATTACCCCAGCCAATGTTCCTGGAGAAATGTTGAATAAGTTGAGGTTCAAGGAGCATAGCTGCGCCCCCCCCGCAGACAACGAAATCAGTAGGCTGTTGTTCAATGAGAAAAGAGTGAATTTGTTGCCAGTAAAGGGGAAGACACTGGTGAATCGCCTGCTGAAGATCAGGTCGAAGCTGTGTGCCATGGAAGAGAAGCTCAGCGAGGGAGAGTTCATCCGTATGTCCAGTGAGTTTGCTGACTTCCTGAACCAACCAACGGAAGCCAAGATTGTTGGTAGTAGAAGCTTCCGGGAGGGGAGAACCATTGTGAGTGGCTAACCAAGACACATTGCGGTGCCCAATGATAAGAGCAGAAATGCGAGAGCATTTTTTTGATAGGGTTTTGGGTAAACCACAAAGAAGTAGACCAGCTCCTTCAGGAAAAATACGAATTTCGTTGAAGTGGAGAGAAAGAGCCTGACCACAAAATTGGATAGAATCCTGAGCGGCGAGTAAACGTCGTTCAAGTAAATCCTTGGTAAGGTACTCGTCGAAAGGCAGGAGAATGCCAAGGTCAATGGGTACAACTTGCGTCATCTGGAGCTGTAGATGGGCGAGAATACCGAGGATTTTATAGAGAGCTTTGTCACATTTGAGTTCGTGATTGCGGAGTTCAGAGCCTTGAAACTTTTTAGCGATCGCCCCAATGAGAAAACAAGCATCAGGGAGAGAAACCCAAGAACTTTCAAGGTGAGTAGAACCGATGCCCCAAGAAGCCGACTGGGGATAATCGGGAGGGACAGGAGCACAATGGGGGGACATAGCAAAAAAATGACAGGAACCCGAACCGAGGCGATAGGTGACCTTAGTGGCACTGGTACCAGGATCGATAACAATTTTGAGAATAGACATAAAAAAACCTCCTACAGACGAAGAAGAAAAAGGGGAGGAGATTCAGATAAGGACAGATGAGTTGTTACATAACTTTACGAAGGGAGGCAGCGAAAGAGATAAATAGTTATTTTGTATTGTTTTTGTCGATATACAGGATTAGTCCATGATTTGCTACAGATCTGACACAACTTAGGCACCCGACGAGGGTCGGAAAGTAAGTAATGAGAGAAGTTATTCTCAACAAGCAAGAAAAATAGGTCTTTATTGAGAAAAAAGTACAAAATTGTAGCAAATAATGATCAAAAGAAGGTGGTAAAAGAGGTGGAATCTGTAGCAAATCCTGTATAGGGGTAAAAGCGTAGCCCACTGGTCAAGCCGAGGAAATTTCCCCACACCTTATACACCTCCGGAGGTTTTTTTTGACGGGTGGAAAATATCCGAAATCGGAGGAAGATTTTCTCTTACCTAAAAACAGAGGAAATTTTAGGTATGTTGACGATCGCCACGATGACTCCGGCAAAAGCAGGGAGCTACTACAAGGAAAATTATTACGCTGAGGAGGAGCAGGTAGAATTTTCGCAATGGTGGGGGAAGGGTGCGACAGCTTTAGGGCTGAGCGGAAAAATCAGTGACGGAAAAATTTTTCAAAATATTTTGCAGGGTAAGACGGCAGATGGGCAAACACAATTGCGACAGGCTCCCCCGAAAGGCAAAGAGGCGATCGCCGGAACAGACTTAACCTTTTCAGCCCCCAAGTCGGTATCCATAGCAGCGTTAGTGAACCAAGATCAAGATTTGATAGAGGCGCATAATCAAGCAGTAGAGCGGGTATTGAGCTTGATTGAGGAACGGTACGGCGAAACCCGCGTGAACAAACAACATACGCCAGTGAAAAATATCTGCGTTGCGAAATTTCTGCATGACACAAATCGGGAGCTGAACCCAAATCTACATACCCATTGCTTGGTGATGAATATGGCACAGGATGCATCAGGAATATGGCGATCTGCGGCAAATCGATTGCTATATCAACATCGGATTTTATTAGGAAAACTCTATCGCAATGAGTTGGCCCAGGCCGTACAGAACTTGGGCTATGAAATTGAGATCAGAGCCGATGGACTATTTGAGCTGAAGGGTTATACGCGAGAACAGGTTGAGGGATTTAGCGATCGCCATCAGCAGATTCTGGAATACTTGAAGACAGAGGGGTTAGAGGATACGAACGAAAACCGGATTAAAGCCCTATTTGAAACTCGAAAAATTAAACAGCATGATGTGGATCGGCAGGCACTGTTGGTAGAATGGCAGACCACGGCGGAAGGATTGGACATTGAACACCCCACCCCCAACCTTGAATATCCAGTTACTGGAAAAAATCTAGCGGAATTGGTGGCCCAGGCAGTTCGCCACAGCGAAGAACGAACTGCCATTTTCACCAGAGAAGACCTAGAAGTTTTTATCGTGGCGGAACCAACAGGTCATTCCTTTGAGGAAATTGAAGCAGCCATTGATGCAAATCCTCGACTGATTCGTAGAGGACTACGGCTGGCTACAGAGGAAAGTTTAATCCGGGAAAAAATGACTATTGCCCTGATGCAAGCAGGTCAGGGGAAATTAGCACCGATGCTAACGACTCAAACTCAATTATCTGAAGTCCTTACCACTTCTCAAACTGATGCTGTAAACCATGCCCTCAGCAGTCAAGACCGCGTTGTGGGTTGGGTGGGAGTCGCTGGAGCTGGCAAAACTTTTACCTTGAACACCCTTGTTAAGATTGCCCAAGCCCAAGGTATTGAAGTGTCTGGCTTTGCGCCTGATGCTAGCAGCGCCGAAGTCCTTGGTGATGAAGTGGGCATTGGCACAGATACGGTGGCCTATCATCTCCTACAGCAGCATGAACCCAGCCAAAAGCGACAACTGTGGCTCATTGATGAAGCGGGTAAACTGTCTGCCCAAAAAGCCTATCAACTCTTGCTCAAGTCTAGTCAGCAAAACGCTCAGGTTTTGTTGGTGGGGGATCCCAAACAGTTAACCGCCGTCAATGCCGGGGCTCCCTTCAAATCTTTGATTGATAATGGCCTCAGTGCCAGTCACCTCAAGGATTTCCTCCGCCAGAAAGATTCCATCATCGCCAGAGCCGTTCAACTGACCTACCACAACCTCGGTGGTGAGGCGATCGCCTGGTTGCAAAAACATGGCAAAGTCTCTGAAATCCCAGATATTGAAGACCGTGCCCAACAGATTGCCGCAGCCTATTTAAAGCTCAATGAAGCAGAACGGGCTGAAACATTAGTTTTATCTGGTACCCACCGAGAACGTCATGGCATCATTCACCAGCTTCGGGTGGGTTTAAAACGAGAAGGCAAGATTCAGGAAACTGAATACCTAACCGAAACCTTGAGCCGCAAGGATATGACCGAGGAGCAGAAGCAGCACGCCCGCTTTTATGCTGTCGGCGATGTATTGATTCCCCTCAAAGACCACAATTGCCTTAAACGCTCCAAACGTTATCAGGTCACCCAAATCTCTGGTGATGATGTGACTCTTAATAATCACATTACCCTGAATATGAAGGGCTTGAAATATCCCCTTAAAACCGAAGTGTTTACCAAAAATCAGTTGCCTATTGCCGTGGGCGATCGCCTGAAGTGGACGAGGAATAACCGCCCGCAGAAGCGCACCAATGGTCGGGAGTTCACCATCATCGGTATTGATTCCCTGACCTGCTTAGTCAGCGTTGTTGATGATCAGGGAAGATTGGATGAATTCTCCTTGAATGACTTGAATCACTGTGACCATGCAATTGTGGGAACCGTTTATTCCAGTCAGGGTAAAACTGCGAAACAAGTGTTTGTCAGTTTTGGCAATGACCCCACTGTCAACCGTGAAAGCGTTTTAGTAGCCTTATCCCGAGCCAAATATGATGTCACAATCTGGACAACCAATGCCCAGAAACTGAGGGAACTGGCTGACATTTCCCATAACCAAGTCAATCCATCAGAGTTACTCAAAGAGCAAGGGATTAAATTACCAATTCCCCCAGCCCCGTTACACCTGAACGAAAAACATTGGTTAGAGCGGGTAGAAAAATCAGGCATTGCCCCGGAGGTGGCTGCCCTCAATGCTGAATCATTGGCAGGAATGGATGTCTATGAACGGCTGCTGGAAGACCATTTAGCAACTCTAGGCAGTGGTCAGTATGTCACCCAACCGATGAAGCGGGTGATGGATCAATATGCCACTGTTGCTGAGGGGGGCGTCTGGGCTGATGGCGGCATTGATGCCACAAAATTACCAACGTTACAGATCGGTGAAATCCCTCCAGAAAAAACCTTTGGGGAGTTTAAAGCGGATCATCCTCGTCTCGATTGGCACAAAACCCAACAAAAAGGCAGCGACCAGTACCGCAAATATGAAGCGCCTAGAGGGATCCCGAAGGGCATTATCTTTCCCAGAGTGCCTGAACAACTTGCTGCGCAAATTTATACAAGATATGGCGTAAATCCCTCGGCAGAAGAACGAAGGAGTGGTTTTTGGGCTTGTGTGTATTGGTATCCAGAAATTGCCATTATTCCAGTGGAGGGTAAGAAAAAAGCAGAATCAGTGTTGAGTCAGGGTTATGCGGCGATCGCTCTCCCCAGTGTGACAGGGGGATATCGCAGTCGAGAGGATAGCGCAGAATTGCCGAAACGTAGACTCCATCCAGAATTGGCGGTATTTGCTACGAACGGAAGACAAATCCTGATGGCATTCGACCAAGACACCAAACAAAGGACGATTCAAAATGTGCGACGAGATTTAGTACGAACCGGCGAATTATTAGCCGAAGCAGGCTGTAAAGTTTCAGTTTTGAAATGGCAGTCCCATGAAGGCAAAGGCATCGATGATTTGATTGTGAAGCAAGGTGTAGAGAGATTTTCAGACGTCTTAAACCATGCCATCCCATTAACTTGGGAAGCTGACAAGCACTATCGCAATGAGTATCTCAAACTGAGGAATTATCTCCTCAAAACCCAAGGACAAGGACGAAAGTTAACCGAACTGATGATCGATACGGCGATCGCCTACACCGCAAATCCCCAAGACAAAATCAAAATCTTGCACCAATGCAATACCGTTGAAGAACGGCGTAAACAAGGGCTTCCCGAAGATGTCAAAAGCCATCAAATACAGATAGAACAAGAGTTACAGCGTTTACAATGGAAACTAAATCCCAAGCACAGATTAAACATCTAATCCATGGGTGATCTCAGCGCTCATAGTCTGATTTTCTTTGTCAGTAGGCTCTCCCGATCTCCCATTTTCTTTTGCCTGAGTCCCGTTCGCATGGACTCCATTCAAGATTTTGTATTCATTCCTAGAAAGGTAGCTGGAGAAATAGCTGGTACATCAGCACCCTCATAATCTGGGAGATTTCTAGTGATGATCAGTTCTGCGTTGATTTCCTCAGCAGTTTTAATGTTAACAGCATCTTCAAAGTCCTTGAGGTTAGTAGCTAGAGCATCGCGAATAATGGCATCGTTAACCCCAGCGACTTCTATTTTTTGTAGTAGGTGTTCGATACTCTGACGGGTTTCAGTTACCCCCAGGGAACGACGAACAATGTAGAAAATATTGGTGACGGCATGGGCCGCAATATATAGGTTTATCCCTGAGTCGTGGGCGGCAAAGTCTAGGGCTCTGGCAGACTCTATGAAGAAAGGCTCCCGTTTCGTTAGGACATCGATGATGACATCACTATCAAAAAGGATATTTCTCAACTGTATTTCTCCTCTAGATAATCGATGTATAGTTCCGTAGGATCTGTCACAGGTTCGAGCTGAGCAATGCCAATTAGTTGCTGAATCCAAGGGCTCAGGGCATCTGCTGCTTCTGAGGGAGTGGCTGAAATGTCAGCCATTGATGGTGTTGTTTCGTGTGGTTGGAGTTCATCCAACAGGATTCTGACCAGTTGCCATTTGTCAGCATCAGGGAGTTGCCGGACTTGGGTTTGAATATCTTGAAAAGTCATAACTGGTTCTGGAAATTAGTTTCAATTTGAAGCAACGAGGTCAAGGACTTTAATTTTGCTGGTGACAGCTTCGCTAATTAGGACAGTATGGTACTCCCTCTGTAGAGTAACCATGTCATTGTGGATCGTTGTCTTAGATTCAATCGCTTGCATGACGGGTAACGCAATGAAGATCTTCCCCTAGTCTAACTTGACCCAGCCAGCCTATAAAAAAAGACATCCATGGTAAGGGTCATCAACAGATCGGCAATTCTGAAAAAATTGGTAGTCCTAAAAATGTAAAGATATCTTGAAAAACTTATGAGGCAAAGGCTTCAGAGCAAGAAGAATTTTGATGAGGGTCGACTAAAGCCGGAGTGTTTAACGGTGAATTAATCTTCTAAGCCCATTTCCTCGCTTATCACGAAAATTATGGCAATGCTTGAAAATTGTCTTTGCTTCTGAAGCTATCCTTATTCCTGTAGGACTGCCGTCATATTAACGAAATAAGCACTTTTTCGATAATATAACCTTGGAATTGGTTCAGTATTAACGAAAGCGATAATTATGGCGATCGCCAACCGAGCGGGTCAGTATGTGCAACAAGTAGAGGGCTATCGGGCGTTTATTCCGAAGCCATTGCCACCAAGTCCTGAGATTGAGATGGATCAGGAAATGTGGAATTTACTTTCTTTGGCAGATCGGGCATTGGGTCGTCTGGATGGTTCGACGGATGCATTACCGAATCCTGATCTATTTGTTTTTATGTATGTTCGTAAAGAGGCAGTATTATCGAGTCAGATTGAAGGAACTCAGGCTTCTCTGATTGATGTACTGGAGTTTGAATCTCAGACTTTGGATCCAGATAATCCACAGGATGTGGAGGAAGTCGTTAACTATATTGCGGCGGTGAATTACGGTTTGGAGCGTTTACAGTCGTTACCTGTCTCCTTGCGCTTAATTCGAGAAATCCATAAAAAATTGATGCAGGGAGTTCGAGGTGCTGAACGGAGTCCGGGGGAGTTTCGCCGTACTCAGAATTGGATTGGGGCGGGTGGTTGTACGCTTCAAGATGCGAGTTATGTACCGCCGCCACCCCATGAGATGAAGCTGTGTTTGGATAATTTAGAAAAGTTTTTACATGATCTGCGACCTATGCCGCCGTTGCTCAAGATTGGTTTAGCCCATGCGCAGTTCGAGACGATTCACCCGTTTTTGGATGGGAATGGTCGGGCGGGTCGTTTGTTGATTACTTTTTTGCTCTGTGAGCAGCAAATCCTCCAGCGACCTTTACTTTATATTTCCTACTATTTTAAGAAGTATCGAACTCGTTATTACGACCTGTTGCAGGGGGTTCGAGATGCAGGGGATTGGGAGAGTTGGTTAAAGTTTTTCCTGCGGGGGATTGCAGAAACGGCAAATGAGGCGGCAAGGACAGCACGGCAGATTGTCCAACTAAAGGAGGAGCACCGTATTTTACTGTTGGAGCGGATGGGGCGAAAGTCGGGGAATGCCATCGCTTTATTAGAAACGCTTTATTTTAAGCCGATCTTCACGGTGGAACATGCCATGGAGGTGACGAGGTTATCCTATCCCAATGCGAATAGATTGGTGAAAGACCTTTGTAATATTGGTTTACTGGAGGAAATCACAGGACAGAAACGGAATAGAGCTTTTTGCTATGCTCCATATCTGGCGGTGTTTAAAGATGGGTAATTGGTTAAGCTAAGTGATTCCCTCGCTAGAACCACTCGTCTCCAGAACCGGACGTGAAACTTTCGCTCCATAGGCTCCTCAATGATTTGGTGCTTGTCACGCACACCTCTAGATTCATAGTTAAAAGGGATGAAGGTTGAGGTAATCCTCATCTATACTCTGGAACTGAAAGGAGTCAGCTCACAAGAGGGCTAAATTAAGATTGCGAAAAATGCAGATCAAGCTTATCTAACAGGGCTAAACCCTGAGCCTGATTACCCATTGCAGCTAGTACCTTAAAGCGAGTGTAGGCATCAAACTCAGCGAGAGCAATATTAGAAAATTCTTCCATCAATTTATTTAGGCTAATCCCCCTTGCCTTCGCTAATTCCTTGAGACGAGAGTGTTTATCATCAGGAAGACGAATTGTTAATGTTGCCATCTTGTAACCTCCGTATAAACATTTCTGGTGTAAGAATTAATAAATCAGGAAAGAGTAGTTCAGCCCTTTGGAAATCTTTGGTATTCCCCGTAATAATGGCTCGCGCATTGCCGGCGATCGCCAATTCCAGCAAATGATTATCGCCTTCATCCTGTAGATTAGGTCGCCAGAGATAGTAAATAGAAACCCACTGACAAACCCCCATAAGTGCCGCCAATAACGTCTGAATTTCATCAGGAGAGAGAGGGCATCGAGTGAGAACATCCTTGCGGTGAATCACTGATTCGTACTCAGTAAACAAAGCATTGCCCATGAGTGGTAAGCATTGACCCTGAAGGCAGCGACGAAGCAGCTCTCGACTCAAGCCAGAAGCACTAATTAAAGCACTCACAAAAACATTGGTATCTAAGACAATGCGGGGAACCATGCCCTAAAGATAGCATATACGCTATCAAATGACCTCCGTAAAAAAACATCCCGAAGGATGTCAAAAACGAAAATTTAGCGTTGTACCGGACATTCAAGGGCGGGAGGAGAGCCAAAAGCCATCCGTAGAAAGGAACGATTAAGGACAAAACTGCCTGTTCCCTCGATGACCAGCAGACAGACCCAAAGCCAGCGACCTCGATAGAGGATACATCCCATAACGAGATCAGTTGGTGGGCGAAATAGATCAGGGCAAATGCTTCCATGATCTATGCCTTCTGAATCTGGGAACGATGGCTAGGTGGGTGATTTTCCACTGAAGCCGATTGAGGAAGCAGTTTCTGGGTTTGTCCATAGCATTCATGGGCTTGTTGGACAAAACTCTGGAGAATGTTCATGTCCTTCGGGGTTGCAGAGGTCGGTGTAATTTTTTGATTGTCAGCCTTGCGGGTTAAATTCACGCCACCGTCAGGGGTAATTTGCCAAGAAATAGCGTTGGTTTGGAAAGTTTTAGTGCCGTCTTGAGCGACTTCCACCTCACCAATTTTTTCCATCTGACTGACAACGACCTTGACCGCAGGTTCAACGAAGTTTTGCATAAAAACCGTGGCTGCCTGTTGTCCAGTATGGCTAAGAGTTTGATGGATTTGTTGCTTGACCTGGTTGTGGGTTTGCTTAAACTTCTGGGAGGCAGTGACAGAAAACTGATTTGCTAAACCACGCAGTTTATCGGCGACCATGTTGCGCTGCTGATTAAACCAGTCACCAACCCGTTGATTCGGAGTATGAACCGGGGTGGGATTAAAGGGACGACTTTTCACCAAATTATCCAACCGTGCCTGCAACTCATGAAGCTTTTCATTCGTTACATGGAGTTGATTTTGCAGATCATCAAGCTGTTCCTGGGAGACAGGCGAGGCACTTTCCGGTTCTGCCGTTGCAGTAGACATAGTTTCAGATGAAGGCGATACTATAGCATCAGGATCAGGTGTTTTAGGGGTAATAGTTTCAGCTTGGAAATGAGACAGTAAGTTCTTGGCAATCTGTCCTTCTTTACTCTTAAATAAAAGGGTATTCTTCTTATCAAGAATGCGCACAGAACCAGAATTTTTCTGAGGCGAAAAAGCTTCCCTGAGAGTTTTGGTTTCTTTCGGGGTGAGTTTAGAGCGTTTGCCATTTCCGTCAACAGCACCATCATAAATTTTCTTAGAGCCGACCCGAATAGTGATCTCTTGATCATCCTTCATACCCAATTGAAGGAGCTTTTGAAGAAATTGATCAAGGGCTGAAAGGGTCAGTTGAGTTGCTTCAACGGAACTGTTGGTAATGTCACGGGCAGATTGCTGGTCACTAGATTGTTGAATATCCATAGATTCCTCAAAAATAAAGTCAAACAAAAATCGAGACTATTGTTTTAAAGCCTTGAGTAAACAAGACATTTGAGCAGCGGGAGATAATAAAATATCGGGTAATAAACAGCCACCTAAAGTGTCAAGAATGAGTTCGCCATGGACTTGGACATAGCGGGGGATTTCGTCGATTACAAGGACAAAGGTGGAGGTAGTGCGATCGCCAAGAAAGTCAGGATCAATGTAGGCCAGACGACCATCTTGAATCATCAAACAGGTGTCATCTGCACCATTGGCGTAGATCTCAACGAATTCAGGCAGGTAACCGTCAGGCAGGGGTTCAGCGTCCCAACCTTGACCTGTGAGTAAACCGAGGGATTCAGAAAAATCGACCTTGGCGCGAATTGCCTCTGGGAGGTCATCGATGAGCTTTTGGTCAGAATCCATGAGCATGGGAAAGTACCTCAAATAACGAATTAGATAGGGTTTTGAAAACTGAAACAGCCTTCTATGGGGTAAGAGAAAAAGGGCGTAAAAATTCGGACAAAGAGTTGAAATTAATTTCAGAATTAAAAAACAGCAGCAATTAAGTCGGCAGTTTCTGAGGCATCGATTGCCCGAAACGCTTGGGCATCTTGACGCAGCTGATCGAGGTCAATTTCTTTACTGGTAGGTGTTTTCGCTTGGGGAAGATCTGGACAAATCTCTTGATAGGCAGAAATTAGAGCGAGATCACGTTTGATAAAATCTCGCTGGGTGAAGTGGGGCAATGCCGTCTTTAAAAACTGCTCCTTGAGGGTTTCCCAATCAGCAGTGGATTCCTTAAACGCCTTGAGATCATGGTCTGGAATGATAATGGTTTGGATCAGAGGAATGCAGGAACCCTGGCGATCGCCAATGCCGCGATTCCAGATAATCGCTTTCTCCTGGGAGAATTGCAGAATTTCACTGGGGTCGATAATAGCAACGGATTGCTTATGCTCCGTATGACTGCTGGAATTGCCGCCTTTTTGCCGAGAACGCTCCTTTGTGTTGTACTCTACATCTTAATTGACCATCAAAATTTTAAAATCATTTCTCGAATTAAGAAGAGGCGGTTATAATATTTTTGTATTTATTTTTTCTCTCAAATGCAGAATTTTCCTGTTACATGGTTTGAAAGTGGAGCAACCATCAAGCAAATCAAGCATTACTTTTCACAAGGTAAAAGTGAAATTCGCATCGCAAGTGGATTTTTTACACTCCGGGGATGGGGATTCATTCGATCCTCTACAAAAAATAAGAAAGTTTATTTGTTGGTCGGTATCGATGAGCCAGGTGAAGAAAGAGCAAGAAAATTATTGATCGATGCTATTCTTCTAGATCTTCGTACAGGACTAGACCGAGAACGTCGACAAACAGTACTTGATTTAATTGCAAAAATTGAATCTAATAATTTCCATATTGTTGATGCAAGAGCAACAGACCATCATGCAAAACTTTACATTGTTGATTCAGATACAGCAATTGTTACATCTTCTAATACGACGGGTAAAGGCTTAGTTGAACAAATAGAGTCTGGATGTATATATTCATCATTGCTTGTTGACCAATATATTCAACAAACAAATAACGCTTCTCAAGAGATCAAAACAGAGTTGAATTCTTATATTACACAACAAGTAGCTGAATTAATCAAAAAATTTAATGATTATTTTTCAAATGCCATTGATATTACTCAAGAGTTATTAACACATTTAAAAAAATGGCTAGAGCTGTGTCGACCCTGGGATATTTATTTAAAGACAATTCTTGCATTAGATCAGACTAAAGAAGTTTCAACAACTTATGATAAAGAGCCATTAATTTACCAAAAAGATATGATTTCTCTTGCGCTTAAACAAATCAAAGAATATGGTGGTTCAATGTTAGTTGCTTCAACCGGCTTAGGAAAAACTGTTATAGGAACTTGGATAGCTGTTCATTTACATAAAGAAAATATAATTGATAATGTTATAGTGCTTTGTCCAAATCCAGTTAAGAAATCTTGGAGATATGAAATCGGAGATGCTAGTATTCACGCTGACTATTTTACACTTGAAATCCTAGATAAAAAAACTGGAAACGCTCAAGGATTAGATGACTGGGAACGTATCAGACAAAAAATAAAAGAGAAAAAAAGTAGATATTTGTTAATTTTTGATGAAAGTCATAAACTGCGTAAGCGTTATCCTGATCAGTTCGGAAATAAGTATTCAAAACTTGAAAAAAGAAGAGAAAGAAAAGCATTTCAAAGAATTAATGAGCTAGTAAATGAAATTGCAACTATGGAACAAGTTAGAGTTCTACTACTAACTGGATCTCCATATGCTACAGATATTAATAATATTAATGTTCAACTTCATTTATTACCCCATACCTCTAAAGATTATAAACCATACTTACTTCCAGAATATTTTGATGATAGCAGCACTTGGAAAATCGAAGAGCCAGAAGATTTTACTGAGTTACCCGTTGCACAACAATTAACAACGCCTCATGTTGCAAAATACTATAGTGAAAAAGACGAAAAAGGTCTTTATGTTTTATTTGGTGAAAAAAGAAAATATTTCCCTGAAATTAATTTATTCACTCTGGAGTTCCCCCTATTTCCACAATCAGAGTCTAATTTAGAATGGGATCTTTTAAGTTGCATTAAAGAAGGTTACTTTGATCTCAATACACCTCATCCTATGTTTCGAAAAAATATTCTTACGCAAGTTAAGAGAAGTTGGTCTAGTTCTCCATCTGCATTATTAAACACTTTGTATCAAGTCGTAGATACCCCAGGAGGAGAGAGAGAATATGATTTTGTCAAGAAAGAGAAGTCTGAGTTTCTTATTACTCGTGAAGAGCGTCAGACTAAACTCAACCCTATTATTAAAAAATTGGAATCTTTTAGTATAGATCAAGACCTTAAAGTACAAAGCTTATTGAGAATAATTGAGCGCCATTCTCCCAAAGAGAAAATTGTAATTTTTACAGAACTTTATCCGACAGCCATTTATTTGGAAGAAACTATCCTTAAATATAACCCCAATCTTGAAGTCTTTTGTACTATTTCAAAAGAAATGATCTCGAATCGACATTATGAATATAAAGCAAAGAGTCTTAAAAAGGTAGAAGAAGCAATTAATTTATTTGCTCCAGTAGCAAATAATTTTGTTCCAAATGACAGACAAAAACTAAAAAATTATGATATTTTTATTACTACAGATAATTATGGTATTGGTGTAAATATGCAAGATGCATCGGTAGTTGTTAACTATGATATTGCATGGACTCCAATCGAACCAATTCAAAGAGCAGGAAGAATTTTACGTTTGTGGGAAGAATTTAGGACTGTTCAAGTTTATACGCTTATTCCAAAATCGCAAATGAGTGCCGAATTAGAGAGTGAATTTCTAGATATTGGAAAACGTTGGAAAAATTTAATGCATCGTCATGAGGAATCACGAAAATTAACAGATTTACCTGTCTTAACATCTGAATTCAATCAAAACGTAGCAATACCAAAATTTGCTCCTGAAATATTAGTAGAAAAAGGTAGATTTACTTTGGAAAATGCGGATGATAAAGATATTTCTCCCTTTTTCATGCACACACGAAAATTACATCAACATAGGAAATACACTCAATCATTACCTAGTGATTTACGGAGTGCATTACTATACAAAGGACGTGTAGCTTTATTATTTTTATTATTGAGTGTAGACGGAGAATACCAAACATTACTCTTTAATCCTGAGTCAAAAGAGTTTCAGTCTCATACTCCAGAGTCATTACTAAATATAATTGAATGTCAACAAGAAACTCCAGTAGCTATGTTACATCCAAATGTCATCGAAGAATTGAGTGACGAAGCTATTCAAAAGTATTGCATCCAGAAAAAAATTGACGAAAATACTATTATTCGCGAGTGTGTGCTTTATCTACAGCCTAAAACGGAAGAGAAATTAACTGAATTCAGTCAGTCATTTCTTTCGAACTAATTGAGCCTGAGTTATTTAAGTCCACGAGAACTGCCCATGAGTGAGTGCGATCGCCCTGGCGTCCCTGCCCCGAAAGTTCGATGTAGGCGCAGTTTTCCTGTTGGCAAGGATAACGAAACCCAACTTTGGTACTGCCAGAAATGGGTTGAAAGGTCGCATTTGCCTCACCCGCTCCCCAAACAATATCCAATGTGGCGATCGCCGAAGGGGATAGAAGGCCCAAATCAGCCAGGGGAATGAGATCCAGACCAGGAATATCCTTGAGAGGAATCCCCTGCCAGCCCGTAAATGCCTTGAGGGACGTTTCCGCTAACGAGGGAATATCTGCCACCGAAAAAGTTGATAAATTCGGAATTTGGGAAATAGGCAGTTGAGTGATCGTCGGATTGTTCGGCAATGCCCCAAGATTGTCAGACAGTAAATCTTGTAATTCCCCCCCTACCTGACTTGTCACCAAATCCGCTAGTGGCGGAACATTGGCTAGAGGTAGATTTTTGATCGTCGGTAATGCATCAACCAGAGAACCTAAAGATTGCTGGGTGAAATGGGAAAAAGTTGATAAGGCAATATCTTGTAAATCAAGCTGTGCCAGGGATGCAATTTGCAGCGGCGATAAATCCGCAATTCCCGTATTCGCCATATCCCCCAGGGTAAAAATATCCGTCAGGCGATCGCCCACTTGAATTTGTTTATCGAGGGAATACCCCACCTGCGCCGATAAACCCGTATCAACTTGATAGAAAGCACTGGTTTGAATCGGCGGAAAATCAGCCCAGCGTAACGTTTCCAGATCGACTGTCGGTGCAGAAGTCGCGGCGCTGCGGGAGCCCCAGCCAAAACTCAGCAGCAATATTAAGACCAGAGAGACCCAAAGCAATGGCAATTTCATAGCCCCACTGCCTCCGGTGTAACCCCCGCATTTTTCAGCACCGATTTCACATGGTTAAGCTGGAGATTGCCTTGTCGTGCTGCTTGGGAAAGGGTAGAACCCCGTCGTAAACTGCGGATCATTGATTGGTAACGCAGATAGAGTCTACTCCGGTAGGGGGTATCAGGGTGGGTGATCAGCCCTCTGGCGATTGCATTGGCAATTTGATGATTATCTAGGGTACGAGGAACAGGGGTCGCTGTAGGACGCGGAATTGTATTGATTGCGAGGGTAATGGGTTTACTTTTTGGTGAATCAAGACGCTGGGCCACCTGATTTTGCCGTTGTAGGAGGGTGGCGAAAATTTCCTGCTGCTGATCTAGGGTTTGCAATTGCGCCAAAAATTCTGATTGCTGGGAATCCAAACTGGCTACGCGACCATCTAAACGCTCCACCTGATTTTCCAAAGCCGTCAGTCTGGCCTCAACGTCAGCATTATTAGTTTCGGAAACTCCCTCAACTCTGACTAATAGTGGCTCCTGGCGCGTGGGATTATCTGGTAAAGATTCACCTTGACCCATGTGGAAAAGCTGGGCAAGGGTGCGGGGATCGAGTTGAAAAGTAGTCGCCGCCTGTTCCATGGCCATTCCTTGGTCAATCTTAGAAATTGCCCCCTGAATCGCCCGGTGTAATTCCGAATTTTCTACCAATAACTGTTGCTCAATCGCTAGGCGAACACCTTGCTGGAGTTGTCGTACCGCATTCGGAGTCTGAGCCGTTGAAGCCCGCGCAGTGTTAATGGGGTGGGCTGTGACATTGACGATACTATTCCCTTGGGAACCTGCCACCAGTTTAAAAACATAGAGCGATTCCACTTGATTTGCATCACGGGTAACGAGGCTAAGTTGGGCTTGTCCTGTTTGATTAGCAACCAAATGGAGTACAGACGCCCCCTGCTCGAATGGGCGATCGCCATCGAGTTGAATCAGCGAACCATCGTCCAGCCAACCCTTATAGGCCAAAACTCCATCTGGCAACGTGAGATTAACTCCCTGGTTGACCTTGAGCGCAATGGTGGGAACCTGACGTTGTGCTGCCTCAGCCAAAATCCGTTGGGTTTGCGCCAAGACAGGCACCCCCCACAGTCCAAAAATCAGTGTCAACACAGAAAGCTTTGCAAGAGATTTCATCGAAAATAACCTTATAAAGAAAGAACAAAAGGAGCGTGAATTGTTAACTGGACAGAAGTGTTGGGCTGGATCAATTGCACTGCTGATCCGGCATCCGGTTCGGCCAGCAGTGAATCTGTCAAACCCTTGAGGGCAGCACTGCCAAGGCTCGTCCAATCCTTATTTCCCCCAGCCTTTGTGATGGAAGTGCTTGATTCTGTTTGGAAAAATGTTTCTGAGCGGCTAATGTACTGATCCGCCAGTCCTCGGCCTGCCCCCAGCAACGCCCGACCAAGGGGAGTTTGCAAAAAGCTCTGATCCGTTTTGGCTTTTAATAAACGTCCATCTAAGGCTGAAACGGTCATGGTTCCACTGGGTAGAAGAACGGGCGGGCGATCGCCTTGGAGAATTGCTCGCACCTCCGCCACCAAATATCCATCCATAACCTGGGTGATCTCCGCCAGCAGCCGTGAATCCGCAAGTAAACCTAAAATTGCCTCCGCCGTGCGAATGTGGAGAATTGCTTTCTCTGCTGCAATCAGTTGTTGCGTCACCGTGCCAGTGAGGGATTGACCGCCTTCTACTAAAAATTGGCGATCGCCTCGCAAAAAAGACGTTTCCTGCTGCACCAACAAAATCGAATCATCTTGAAGAGTTTCCTCAAGAGGAGAAGACGATGGTGCAGGACGAGGTGGTGAAACCCTAGGCTGAACTGAATTTTCCGGCAACGCGCCAAAACTCATCATCTTTTGGGGCGGAGTCATGGCAGTAGACAGAGAGGCATTGGGCGTAACCGGAGCGAGATCAGGGGCGATCACTTATCGAATAGATTGTGTCAAAATCTTACGTCGGTAGTTTTAGCGTATCTTTTCAAGACTTATACTAAAACAGCCAATCTTACTACCCTGGTTAGGGAGCGACACATAAGGATATTCATGCAACTGGCAGACATTCTCAAAGACTCAGAATATAAACTCTCTCAATTTGAACCTGAAGATCTTGATTGGCTTGAGGATTCAATCTTTTTGAAGACAGTGAAAAAAGTCGAGAAGCCTTACATTAAGTGTTTGATACGAAATAAGGATATTCAGCTTAAGCCGGAAGAAATAGTCAGACAGCTTTATTTGAAAGTCTTGATAGGTAGATATGGTTATCCATCGGATCGCATAATCGTGGAATATCCGGTGAAGTTTGGCACGGAAACGAAAAAGGCGGATATTGCGATCATGGATGTGGATCGCCCAACAGTTCCTTATGTGATTGTCGAGCTGAAGAAGCCTAAAGAAAAAGCGGGAAAGGATCAGCTTAAGTCTTATTGCAATGCGACAGGTGCGCCGATTGGGGTCTGGACAAATGGGGACTCGATTTCCCGTTGGCATCGAAAAGATCCAAATTATTTTGAGCGGATTACTGATATCCCAAAGGCAAGTCAAACCCTTGAGGATATTCTACAAATCAAGTTCACGTTGGAGGATCTGATCCAAAATGATCGCCTCGTGAATGAAAAGATGTCTTTGCGGGCATTAATCGAGGAGATGGAGGATGAGGTTTTAGCAAATGCTGGGGTGGATGTTTTTGAGGAAGTTTTTAAGCTCATTTTCACCAAGCTCTATGATGAATGGCTCTCTGGGCAAGGTAGCAACCGAAATAAGCGTATTTTAGAGTTTCGGAATACGGGGCAAACGGAAACGGCTCTAAAAAATAAGATTCAAGATCTGTTTGATCGAGCGAAGGAAAAGTGGGAGGGGGTCTTTAGTGAGGATTCTAAGATTACACTCACGCCTTCTCATTTATCAGTTTGTGTGCGATCGCTGGAAAATGTAAAGCTGTTCAACTCAAATTTAGACGTGATTGATGAAGCGTTTGAGTATTTGGTGAACCAGAGCAGCAAAGGTGAGAAGGGGCAATATTTTACGCCGCGCTATGTGATTGATATGTGTGTCAAAATGCTCAATCCGCAAGAGGATGAGTACATGATCGACACGGCGGCGGGTTCGTCTGGGTTTCCTGTACATACAATTTTTCATGTGTGGAAGCAAATCCTAGAGGATGAAGGGATCGAGGCGAGTCATCTTTTTACCATCGAGGAAAAGCCCCACCGTTGTACGGAATATGTGGAGAAACGGGTTTTTGCGATTGATTTTGATGAAAAGTCGGTACGGGTGGCGCGGACTCTAAATCTTATTGCTGGGGACGGTCAAACGAATGTGATGCGTCTGAATACGTTGGATTATGACGGGTGGGACGAAATCACTAAAGAGGAGTCGTGGAATGATACTTACAATGATGGTTTTAAGCGTTTAAAGAAGCTGCGGAAGAATAGCAATAGTTATAAAGAGTTCGAGTTTGATGTTCTTATGGCGAATCCGCCGTTTGCTGGGGACATCAAGGAAGGGCGCATTATTCATAAGTATGCGTTGTCAAAAAAGCCGAATGGTAAGTGGCAAACGAAAGTCGGGCGGGACATTCTGTTTATTGAGCGGAATCTGGATTTCCTGAAGCCGGGGGGCAGAATGGCAATTGTTTTACCGCAGGGTCGGTTCAATAATTCGTCGGATAAGCAAATTCGGGAGTTTATTGCGGAGCGTTGCCGGATTTTGGCGGTGGTGGGTTTGCATGGGAATACTTTTAAGCCGCACACGGGCACAAAGACATCGGTGTTATTGGTGCAGAAGTGGAATGATGATCCGAGGGCCGGGGCGTTGTGTCCGAGACAGGATGATTACAATATCTTTTTTGCGACGATGCAGAAGTCGGGTAAGGATAATTCGGGGGAAAAGATTTATCGGCGGATCGTTCCACCGGATGAGGAGATGTCATCGGCTAGGGACAAAGAAAGAGATTTACTGCTAGATGAGCATCAACATTTGGTGATTGACCATGATCTGTTTAACCATGAGGGGTTAACGGAGGATGGCATTGCTGAAGCGTTTATGGAATTTGTGAAGAAGGAAAAGCTCAGTTTTTTTGAACAAAGCCCATTTGTTACGCCATTTAGTAAAGATAAGTACGAGCGGTTAATGGATGGGCTAGAAGCAAGTGAAGTTTTACTCAGTGAAACTTTAAAAAATAAAGACTTTAGAGTTGACAGTGAATTTCATCGAAAACCACCTTTAAAAAATCAGAAGTATGAATATGTTGATATAGGAAAACATTTGACACTAGTTCAGTATGGAATTTCAATAGAAATGAATGAGGAGGGAGAAGGCACAAAAATATATAGGATGAATGAAATACACAATATGTTGTGTGATATTGATGTTCTAAAATCTGCCAAGATTTCTTCTATAGAGATAGAGAAATATAAATTAAAGGAAAGAGATATTTTATTTAATAGAACTAACTCTTTTGATCTTGTTGGAAGAACAGGATTATTTAAAATATCCTCAGACCGTGAATTTGTGTTTGCATCTTATTTGATACGAGTAAGGACTGATGAATCAAAAATACTGCCTGAATATTTAGTTGCTTTTTTGAATTCTAATTTGGGTATTTGGGATATAAAAAGGCGAGCAAGAATTTCAATTAATCAGTCAAATGTTAATTCTCAAGAACTCGCAGCAGTAAAAATTCCACTCTTAAATAGGGAGTTTCAGTTGAAGTTGAAAGAAATATTTGATAGAGCACATCTTAAGAGATTAGAGTCGATCAAAACTTATCAAGAGGCGGAAGATTTATTGCTGTCGGAGTTGGGGTTAAAGGATTGGGAGCCGACGGAGGAGACAGTTGCAGTTAAGCGTTTTTCTGAGTCATTTTTGCTGGGCGATGCAAGGTTAGATGCTGAATATTACCAACCCAAATATGATCAAGCAGAATTAGCAATTCAGAACTGTGGTTTTTCTGTGGAGCCACTTGGAATGTTGATTGAACCGATACAAAACGGTTTTGATTATCGAGAATACACAGAAGAAGGAACTCCATATATTCGTGTTGGAGACATTAAAAATGGGCAAATTAATTATGACAGTGCTGTTAAAATTCCCATCACAATGGATGATGTCGCAAAATCAGTCGGTTTACATACTGGAGATATTTTATTCACTCGAAAAGGTAGTTTTGGGAACTCAGCAGTGGTAACAGAGAATGAAGTTGATGCGATAATCAGTAGTGAAATTATGCTGGTTCGTATCAATGAAGAGTATAAAAGTAAACTTTGTCCAGAGTATGTAAGCTTATTTCTAAATTCCAAATTTGGATATTTACAAGTCGAGCGAAGAGTTCATGGTGTAGCTTATTACAGTATTTCACAACCGGATTTGGCAGCAATTAAAATTCCACTCTTGCCAACAGCATCACAAAATAAAATTGTGCAGTTTATAAAGTCATCTTTTCATTCAAAAGCACAATCAAAACAACTTTTAGAAATTGCCAAACACGGCGTTGAAAAAGCGATTGAAACAGATGAAAAGACTGCAATTCATTGGATTAATCAAGAACTAGAAAAACTCAAGATTAAATTACCATCACTAACTTAGATAAAGAGAGTCATTTTATGAAAGCACAAAAAGTCATGGCAACCATTGATGCTCAGGGTCAACTTACCCTTGATGATCCTTTAGTTGCGATTAAAAATAGCCGTGTCGAAGTCATTATCCTCATTCCCGAAGAAGACGAAGCCGACGACGAACCCACAAGAGCAGAATTACTCGATGATTTCCGGCAAGCATGGCATGAAGCAATGACCGGACAAACCCTTCCCATTGAAAAACTTTGGGATGATATCGACCATGCCGGATAAAAACCCAATCCAAATTGAAACATCCGCTGTTTTCCGTCGCAATCTCCGTAAATTAGGCAAGAAATATCGCAATATCAAGCAAGATCTTCAGCCCATTATCGAAGCTCTTAGCCAAGGCGAGTTACCCGGCGATCAAATTCCCGGCGTGAGCTATCCTGTTTTTAAACTGAGAATCCGTAATAGTGATGTTCAGAAAGGAAAAAGTGGTGGTTATCGACTAATTTACTATCTCAAAACCGATACAGGCATTATTTTATTGACGCTGTACACAAAATCCGAAAGAGCAAATATTTCTCCCGAAGATATCCGACAAATCATAGAAAATTATTCAAATTAGATTTTGATAGTGTTAACGCTCGCTACATCTTTCATTTTGCCGCTTTTCAACAGTCCGTGACTGCATTACGGCAGTGGTATGCTCACGCCCGTTGTATCGATAAAGCCGCCAATTATCTACAGGGCATTCAGGCGATCGCCATTGAGCCGGGAAGTCAAACTGCAAAAATCTATGAACCGACCGCAGGAAACGGAGCATTATTGCTAGGGGCAGCACCGGAAAATTGTACTGTTAATGAACTGAATCCAGATCGAGCTAATCAACTCCGTAGCCAAGGGTTCACAGTGACGGAACAGGATGCAACGGCATATCTGCCGAACCAACTCTATGATGTGGTGATCATGAATCCGCCGTTTGGTCGGGTGAAGGGGAAGCGATTTCGCCTCGCTGGAGAGATGGGGACAACAAGCCAAATTGATCAGGCGATCGCCCTCCATTCGTTGCAGGCGATGAAAGACGATGGTAGAGCAGTTTTGATTTTGGGAGGCAAACCAGAAATTACCCCAGCGGAACGGGCGGAGGCCTATAACAGTCTGGAAACCCGACGCTTTTTTTATATCTTGCAGCAGCAGTACAACGTCATTGATCACTTCACCATCAGCGGCGATTTGTACCGAAAACAGGGGGCAGGTTGGGCGATCGACATCATCCAGATTGCTGGAAGGGGTCAATCGGAACGCCCCTTACCCGCCGTAGAATCGCCCCGAATTTACACAAGTTTTAACCAATTACGAGGATTTCTCGATGACTATCTTCAGCACCGTCCAATTGCCGAGTTACAGCGAGTACCAAACAGCCGACCGAGTGTGGATTCCCTCAGGGGAGGGGGATCAGGCGTTATTCATGGTGCGGATTCCAGCCAACCTAACAGCCCTCGACTGGCAAACATATCTCGAATTGATGAAGGTGCGGGTGGAATGGATGTGCCGTCAACACTTGGAACAGAACAAACCGATGGAGAACTTACAGCAGGATTTGGAGCAGACATTACAGCAACTCAATCCGTTTTTAATGGCTCCTTTGCTCTATCAGAAAGAGGACACCGACGAAATCAGCGACTGGATGATGAACTGGGCAGTGAATCTGCTGGAATTCGATTCAACATGGCTGGACTGGTGGCAGACGACCAACTCAATGGTGGAATTTCCCATGAATCTAGCCAGTTTAGAAGCGAATCCCGAAGCGATGGCACAGCACGACGCAGTGACAATCTCCCAATTTCTGTCGGAACTCAGGACACCTTTGCAATAGATGCAGTTCAGATTATGCGTGAAGAATTTAATATTCCCTACCAACCCCGCAGCCAAGGGAGATCGCCGCAAACCTTGATCCCCACCAATATGGCGGTAGCAGCCCAAAAAGCCTTGGATCAGTTGGAAACAGAATATGGCAATCTCGACGAGTTTGTGCAGACGAGGTTGGGGTATGAATCCAAAGCAGCGATGTTTGAGGTGTTGTATGCCGAGCAGATTGATGCCCTGGCCCTCGCCTTTTCCCAGAAGGATAAGGGCAAAATTTTCCTCAATGGCGACCAGACCGGCAATGGAAAAGGCAGATTTGGTGCTGCCAATATCATTGATGCGAAACGGCAGGGTTATATTCCCGTGTTTGTCACCCAGAAACCCAATCTTTATGCGGCGATGCTAGAGGATTTGGCAGATATTGGTCACGGTGGACTCACGCCATTTATCACTAATAACGGTGAAAGACTTGCCTTGAACAATGGAGCCGTGCTAACTACAGGCGATAAAGCGAGTCAGGAAGCGGAAATGTTCCAACTCGCTAAACGTATGGATCTAGGGAGTTATGATGCGGTCTTCACCACCTATAACCAGCTACAAACGGTTAGTAATCAAGAGCCTTACCGTCGGGAATTCTTGAGGGCGATCGCCCACCGTTCGGTTTTTATTTTCGATGAAGCCCACGAAGCTGGTGGTAGTCAAGCTGAAACCTGGAATGCCGGACAGGCTCCCAACCGCGCCGAATTTGTGCGGGAATTAGTGGATCTCAGTGCTGGTGCAGTGTTTATGTCTGCCACTGCCACTAAAAATCCCGCCGTAATGGATTTATATGCTAGAGGAACCGATGCAATCCATGCGGTAGACAGTATGTATCGCCTGGAAAATACCCTAAAAGCGGGAGGAATTCCCCTCCAGCAGATGATGGCAACCCAGTTTGTCCGTGCGGGCAATATGCTGCGACGGGAACGGAGTTTTGACAATATTAGTTTCGATGCCAAGACTGTTCCTGTAGATCAAGACGTTGCCGACAATATTTCCGCCGTGATGCGAGCGATTGATCGCTTTGATGCGACCAAAGCCAAGGCAATGAAGGAATTGCGCAAGGAGGTGAGGGCAGAAGCGAAGAGTCTTAGCGAGGACAATTCCATTGGGCAGGCTAGTGTGCAGTCGGTAAATTTTACTTCCCTCATGCACAATGCTATTGAACAGGGATTACTTTCCCAAAAAGCAGAGGCCACCGTCCAAGAGGCGATCGCCGCCCTGGAACGAGGCGAAAAACCCTTAATTGCCCTGTCCAATACCATGGATAGCTTCATCGGCAGTTATGCCAAAGACCAAGGCATCGAGGCAGGGGAAGCAATTGAAATTACCTTTGGCGACGTTCTGAACCGTTATCTCGAACGTTCCCGCGATGTCATTATTACCGACTATCTCGGCAAACGTACTCGAATGCCCATGACCGCTGACCAGTTGGGTGAAGAGGCGATCGCCGCCTTTGAAGAAGCCAAGGAAATCCTTGCCAATGCCGATTTTTCCAAAATTCCCCTCAGTTCCATCGATTACATGAAATACCGTTTAGCCCAGGAGGGTTATCGCGTTGATGAAATTACAGGACGCAGCAGCATTCTCCAGTACAACGATTCAGGCATGACCTATGTCCTCCGTTCCGCCAAGGACACCAGCCCCCAAGCCAAAATTGATATTGTCAATCGCTTTAACAGTGGGCAATTAGATGTTGTCATCTTAAACCGCAGCGGTGCGACGGGGATTAGCCTCCATGCCTCTGAGAAATTTACTGACCAACGCCCCCGACACATGATCGTCGCCCAGACTGAGCGGGATATTAACCAGATGATGCAAATGTTGGGACGGGCAAACCGTTTTGGGCAGGTGATCGAGCCAAAATTCACCCTGGTAATGGCAGATGTTCCCGCCGAGAAACGTTTGGGCGCAATCTTGGCGAAAAAAATGGCATCCCTCAATGCCAATACCACCGCCGGACGGGATTCCGCCCTCAGTGTCGGCAATGTGACTGATTTTATGAATACCGCTGGAGAGGAGGTAATCACCGAATTATTAGAGGAAAATCCAGAACTCGATGCCATGTTGTCCTACCCGACACGGGGCAGTTTAGACGGAGATACTGCCCTCATCCAACGGGTGACAGGACGTATCCCCCTTTTACCTTTGTCAGACCAAGAAGAACTTTACGGCATCATCGAAACCGAAACTGAAGCCCTGATCAAACAAAAAGAGGCGATGGGGGAGAACATTCTTGCGGCGGATAAACTCGACCTCGATGCCCGCACTGTAGCAATGATGGAAGTTGTGCCAGCGGATGCCAATGTAGTCAGCGAATTTACTGGAACTGTGGTGCTGGAGGTGGTCGATGCCAATGTAATCAATAAACCCCCTTCCCAATTACAGGTAATGAACTTGGTGCGAGAAAATCTCGAACAACCCAAGGTAAAAACCATTGACGAGAATGATCTGGAAGTTATTCAGGCGATCGCCGAACAACAGGGTCAGGTCAAACTCCAAGCCCTCCAAACCGCGATGACCGTCTATCGAGAGCGGGTATTGTCCCAACTCAGATCTGCGGCAACTCTAGAAAAAACCCAGGAAAAACTCGATCAACAGTGGGATGCTGTTCAGAAGATCATTGAGCAATTTCCAGTGGGAGAACCCGTTCAGTTTTTTAGCCTTGGTTTGGAAAGTGTAAAAATTTCCTCCGGTGTGGTGATAGACATTACTCAAAAAAGTCGCATGATCGGTAGTCCTAGTGCCCCCACCAACTGGATGATGCAAATTATCAGCCTCGAAGGGAAACGGCTTTCTTTACCTTTTTCTAAAATCAATACCGGACGGGCCTCTAGTATTACCCTCAATCCAGCGGATTCAGAACGGAATATTTATAGTGAGTTTGACCGTCTGCAACAGGCACAGCGGACAGAAATGCAGGTCTTTACCGGCAATTTGCTGAAAGCCTACGAAAAATTTCCCAAGGGTAAGTTTGTGAACTTTACCGACCAGCAGGGGCAAACCCGACAGGGACTGTTGATGCACCAGGATTTTGATATCGTCGAGCAGCTCCAGCAGCAACCTGTACTTTTTGAAAATTCGGAACAGGTCAGACTTTTCCTCACGGAATGGAGTCATAATCGAGGTGTGGTGGAATCCTTGGCGTTGGATTTAGCGATTAAAGCCAATGGTCAAGCCCGTTTAAATGGGGATGCTGCCGAATATTTTGTGCTGCAGGTTCCAGAAGCCACGAGTCGCGGCGGGAAATATTTTCTCAATGAATCCCTACTCCAAGCTGCCCAAGAAGAGTTTTATTCCGTGGGTGGACGCATGGAAATGCGGGTGCTTCCCCAGGATTTAGAGGCAGTTGTACAGGTTTTGATGGAGGCATTAAAAGTAAAATTGGCCGTCCATGATCCCAGTTACAAAGAATTATTAAGGGAACATTTAGGACAATCTTTGCCGACATTACAGCAGATGGTAACGACTCCAGTTCAGCCTGAAGCCACGGAACAATTGCAAATTTTCAATGCTCCACCCGCCGCAATAGCCACTCCACCACTGCCTGAGTCCCTTGAACCCATACTTATAACTGCGGTTTCTGAATATACTGCGTCGGTGCAGTCCTCAAGAGCTAAAACCCAGAGTATTTTGTCGTCAGAGAAACAGGGGAGTCAGGCAGCGAAACATATCGCCCAACTTCTCCATGAATCGGGATTTGCAGAGTTAGTCTTGGCAGAAGAGAGTTTCCATCAACGTTTTGAACAGGGGGGTTATTTACCCTTTGTGATTGAACGGCATGGTGAACAGCTTTATTTGAGCCATTACGCTGAATTGAATGGGGATCATTATATTGATGCGGAAATGGTCTTTCAGATTGGGCAGCGGGGCAATTTATCGTTGCTAGAAACGGCGAGTTATAACCCTTTAACGGGAGGTGAACTGCGAAATAAAGATTATCGTTTTGCTGAATTATTTTCTGGGAATCTTTTGGCCCAGGGTTGGGCGGAAGTCATGCAAGCCAGTCGGCAAGATTTCGTTCCAGGGCGAGAGGAAGAGATCATTGTTGCAGAGCCACCAGCAGCTCCCGAAACTCCAGAAAAAATAGCGTATTCCCAGGAACAGCTTGTTCTAAAATCTGACCCGCCGCTTCAGAATAGTGTCCCCTCAAGTCCGAGAGATTTGGCCATTAGTCCGGAGAATTGGAGTACAGTGGCGAGGGCGATCGCCAAATCCCCAGCGTATTTGCAACGGATTCAGGAAGTGACGACAAAACCCCTACAGGAAAAAGCTGTCACTGCGATGGAAAATGATTTTGCCGCTTTTCAGCAGTCCGTGACTGCATTACGGCAGTGGTATGCTCACGCCCGCTGTATCGATAAAGCCGCCAATTATCTACAGGGCATTCAGGCGATCGCCGAACAATTCAAAGCCGGTCAACCCCTGAGTGAAGCCATCCACTCCGCCATGCAGGAAGATCGTCGGGTCGCCACCTTTGAGCAACTTGCAACGAATTTAGACCGCCAACACCCCGAAACTTTTCTCCAAACCGTCGCCCAAAGAGGCTTACAGAAAGGATTGCAAGTACAAGAACTCACCGCGACTCTATTACAAGGCGATCCAGCTCTGCGGGATATTCATAAAATTCAGCCCCAATCTACCCGAGCCTACCTCCAAAAAATCCTGACTACCGCCGAGCAATTATTTACCAAAGAACAGCCACAGCCCTTACCCATTTCAGTATCTAACGAACAACCTCACCACCATCCCAAGCTATAAACACCATGAATAACCCACAAAAAAATGTCCACGATCTCAACCAAGCCGTACTCATCACTGCCCTCAGTAAATTGGCGAGCAACTTGCAATCCTGCCAATCCCGCCTTGATTATGCCTGCGCTAGAGCGACCCGCGCCCAAAATGCTCACATCCAAGACAAACTATCCGAAGCATCCCTAAAACTGTCCGAAATGCTGGAAATTTTGGATGATGAAGCCATACAAGCACTGCTCAAAACTTACCCAGAACGAGATCTACTGCAAGAATTGATGACTAATCTAAACCCGCTAACCCCAACCCACGAAGAGATAAACTTCTAATTGGGATCAGCATGGGTAAATGACTCAAACGAAGAAGCTAGTAAAATTCTTTGCGGTGGTGCTTGAACAATCCAGAGAATTGCCGTTCTGCGAATCGCAACAACACAATATCGGTTTTCGGGTAGTTGCGTCTCCCCAGTACTCTTCATTGCCAGAGTTGGCATATGGGAATCTGTCGAGTGTGCAGAGGAAGAGTCCAGACCTATTCCGGTGATGCTGCTGGCCTTGTTTTAGGTATCCGAAAAGTCTAGAGGTCAGGTAGCCTAGTAGGAGAATATCCGAAAAGTTACCGGGCTTCACTATGACTAGACAAAAACTAGAAGTCATTCTTCAGCAGGTCAAATCAAAACTAAACGAACTGTATGAAGAACAGCTTGAATCAATTATTTTGTATGGTTCCCAAGCGAGAGGGGAAGCAAAAATGGACTCGGATATCGATATTCTAGTCGTCCTAAAGTCAGCGATAAATCCCTATGCTGAGATTGACAGAACAAGCGAATTTATCAGCCAGTTATGTCTAGACTATGACGCAGTAATTTCTCGCCACTTTATTTCCGCCGAAGCTTTTACGACTCAAAATTCTCCGTTTCTCCACAATATTAGACAGGAAGGCATTGTGATATGAAACCTGAAACGCAGAAGTTCATCCGAAAAGCCCGCGAAAGCCTCAAGGCATCCCAAATGTTAGCAGCAGGTGAAATGTATAATTTTGCGGGTTCAAGAGCTTACTACACTATGTTTTATATTGCCGAAGCTTTTTTGTGGGAGCAGGACATGGCATTTTCCAGTCATGCTGCTGTGATCGCTGCATTTGGGCGTGATATTGCTCGCAGAGGATTAGTGCCAGCAAACTTTCATCGATATTTGATTGATGCCCAGGACAAAAGAACCCAAGGGGATTATTCGATTGAGGATAATGCTGAATTATCTGCGGAGGATGTAACCAAGCTGATTGAGCAAAGTCAAAAGTTTATTGAAGTTGCAGAAGAGAAATTAGTCTAAACCAATGCCAACAAAAATCATCTCGATGAATTGCTTTGTTTGGTGGATAGCTTGCGAGTGGGTAAAACTTGAGAACAAGAATTAGCTGCAATTGAGTTAAAGAAAAAATTATAGTTATGTCAGTTGAGTCCAAGAATTTGGATCCCCCTAAATCCCCCTTATTAAGAGGGACTTGAGATTCTTGATCGTTTCATCACTATTTGAAATGACTGTAGTAGAATTTTTCAATGATAAAAGACGTAGCATTTTGCAGTAGACTTAATTTTCTAGACAGCTTTAAGCACTGCCCTGTTCTTTTATTTATGAGGCTTTTTCCCGTCGATAAAAGCGTATTTGTAAACCATCTTTCGGTAATGGCGTCGGAATCACTTGCATCGATAGGTCTTGGTCAGGTAATAACTCCCAGTCATAATCACGGGCAAGCATTGATGCCAAAATTTTTGCTTCTAAACGGGCAAACTCTTTGCCAATACATTCGCGCATACCGCCACCGAAGGGAATAAAGCCAAACTTTTTCTGTTTATCTGCCAGACGTTCCGGTAAAAAACGCTCCGGGTCAAATTTTTCGTGGTCGGGATATAGGGCTTCGTCCTTATGGGTTTGGGCAACTTGGTACTGCACAGCCCAACCTTTAGGAATTTGGAAATTTTTGTACTCGAAGGTGTTGATCACTTCCCGAAAACCACCGCCCACTGGGGGGACAAGACGTAAAACTTCTTTAAAAACTTGATCCAGATACGTCATCTGTTGAAGCGTCGCCATATCCAACCCATCGCCAATGTCCAACGCATCTTGTTCCGCAATGAAGCTGTACTCACTACTGCCCTCAGCAAACTGGTGAGCAATCTGCAATCCTGCCAATCTCGACTTGATTACGCCTATGCCAGAGCCGCTCGCCCTCGAAATGCTCACATCCAAGGCGAACTATCAGCCGCATCCCTACCACTATCAGAAATGCTGGCAATCCTTGATGATGAAGCCATTCAAGCACTAGTCAAGGCTCACCCAGAGCGGGATTTACTGCGGGAACTGATGGTCAACCCAACTATTCCCGCCCCAGCCCACGAAGAAATTAACTTTTAACCTTGCTTATTCGGAATTTGCGAATATAGAATAAAGGTCACGAGAAGAAAAAAATAAATGCTAAAACCCCAAGACATCGTGATCTTACTTCAAGTTCACTGCTTAGGTACAACATGGACATATAGCGAATTAGCAAAAAGTCTAAAAATGAGTGCCTCAACCGTCCATGAAGCCTTACAACGTTGTGAACTGAGTCATCTATATAATCAAAACAAAAGAAGAATTTTAAAAGGAGCATTAGAGGAATTTTTAGTGCATGGTTTAAAATATGCTTTTCCTGCAGAAGCTGGAGCGATCATACGCGGAATTCCTACCGCTCATTCAGCCGAACCATTGAAAAAATTGTTAATGATAGAGGAGAAAAATCCTTATGTGTGGGCTTCAGCGAAGGGCAAAATAAAAGGCCAGGCAATTATGCCCCTTTATAAATCTGTGCCAAAAGTTGTAGAAAATCAGGAAAATGCTCAATTATATGAATTACTCTGTTTGGTAGATAGTTTACGAGCGGGAAAAATTCGTGAACAAGAATTAGCGGCGTTGGAGTTAAGTAAAAGACTTTATGCTTAATCCACAGATTGAGAATTTAGAAAAGAATGAGGTGCGCCCGACAATAGATGTAGATTGTGTGGTTGAGATTGCCTCTCGCATTGAAATTATATGTTAGCAGATCGCCTTAGGGCTTTGAGTTTAGAGAAATGTACGGAACTCGACGCGCCATTATGCCGTTGGTTATATCAGGATTTAATCGTGGATATTATGCCCTGTGATGCCAAGATTTTGGGTTTTAGTAACCGTTGGTATCAGGCAGGGATTTAGCATAAAATTAGCTATATCTTGTCCAATGATCAGGCGATCGCCAATGGGTAATTTTTTCAAAGAATTATGTTTGTTGCAACTGGAGGTATGTCATGGAAATCACTAAGATTCAGTTTAAAAGTCACTTTGAGAGTATTCTAGAACGGCTTAATCAGGGGGATGAAGAGATCATCATTGTGGATAATGGTCAGCCCATGTTTAAGATTTCTCGGTATCGACAATCTAAGGGAACAGCAGAACTATTTGCACCGCTACGGGGAAAGGTCAAATATTATGAAGATCTGACGACACCAACAACTGAGGAATGGGGTGAGGTATGACAGTTGTTTTGGATACTTGCGCTTTGATTTGGTGGAGTTTGGATCCGGATCTGCTTTCGGCTCCGGCAAAGGTTGTCTGCTATGAGATGGAATTGAAAAAGAATGGCTTGATTGCCTCAATTTCATTGTGGGAGATTGCATTGAAGGTGCAACGGGGCAAATTGGATTTGGGTGTCGATCTGGATTTATATATTGATACTCTGCTGCGGTCAAATGTGGTGCGGGTTGTGCCGATTGATGTAGGGTTGTGGGTGGAAAGTGTACGCTTGGACTGGGAACATCGCGATCCAGCGGATCGGGTGGTAGTGGCTCTGGCAAAACAACATGAGGCGCAGTTACTCACGAAAGATGCAGTGATTCAAGATTTTTATTTAAAAACAGTTTGGTGATTTTTTTCTCTGGAGTTTTTCATCAATTATAAGGATTGATAAAATGCTTTAAAGATAGGGATGTATAATCTCAAGATCCTTATAATTTTCGTAAATTGCCTCATTCATGCGTCGTTATGCTCCCAGATATGACCAGTGGGCTAAAGAAGAGAAGTATAAACTTCTCCCCTTTTAACTTAGTTTTTGAGAAAATAAATAAACTTAAAGATCATCAACTAAAGCATTATTAAACTGCACCTCACGGAGAATCTGATTGGTGGCACGATCCTGTTCAGCTTGCTGAGTACGTTCTGCACGGGCCATAGTTTTGAGAACATTGGCTTGGGCAATATTATTTGCAGCAAGTTGTTGGAGAATCTGCTGATTTTGCTCGATTTGGATCCGGGAAAGCTGAGTCTCATTCGCCATCTGGAGCGTCATGCATTTCATGACTTCCTGGGTAATGTTCAGGGTTTGGCATTGATCTGCTAGATCGCCAGAGGTGGTAGAGATTTGCGTTGAGGTTGCTGACAATTGTTCGGTATTCTGTTGGCCCTCAGCAGAAAAGACGATCTCGCCAAGGGTACTGGAAGTACCAGCAGCGACTTCTGTTTGTCTTAATATGCCTTCTGCAATGTCATTAATGTCGGTTTGGTTGAGGGTGGCATTGTCCCGAATCTCAGCAAAAATACCACTGGGATCTGGGAGTCCTAATGCGCCTGTAATGGCCTCAATCCCTTGGGGAAGGTAAACCTGAAGGAAGTCTTCAACATGGCTCCCGACATAGGTTTCAAAGGCACCGGAAATAATTTGGGTGGTTTGATTCCAAGTATTTTTGAGGACGTCAAGGACGGAAGCTTCGCTTTTAGCGGTGGAAATGAGGATGATGCTCGTGGAGAGGGGGATCATGATCAATAGTTTTTTGGCGCGGTTTTTCATGGTTAAAAATCCTCTAAGGGTTTGCCCTGTTGCATACAGGTTTGGAAATGAGCACCCCACCGAGCAGCCGCTTCGAGGGGATTGGGGTATTGTTCAAAGAAGCGATCGCGGGCAATAACTTGCTCTTTGTTGTTTGCCAATAAACCCACGAGAATGGGACTGGCAAAATAACGCCCGTGGGTATAACGGCGATCGCCATCCACGAGCCATTGGGAAGTGCTGCGACGGCGATCCGCTTTGAAGGTGCTGGCAACGTTTTCGCTGATGATCGCTTCCGGGGTGCGATGGATGCGCTGGTAATGATCGATATCATCGCCGTTGATTCGTCCTGTAATGCGTAGGGATAGGTTGGTGCGCATCTTGGCACTGGCAGCATTGGTTTCGATAATCACCGGATCCTGGGTGGTTAAAATGACTGTCAAACCAGACTTTCGCGCCGTTGCCATTTGCACACCGACATATCTTGCTAGACCAGCATATTCGAGCCAGATAGAAGCTTCATCAATATAAAAAATAGAGCGGGAACATTGCAGAGCGCGACGTTGGGCGATATTGCAAATCATTAATCCCAAAACCCGTGCCTTTTTCTCGGAACTGGGTTTGAGACAGGAAAATTGCAGGTAGGGCGTATGGAAAAAATCAACGCTGGAAGGCTGGGCGATTTGTTTGCCCATTGCGCCTTCAATCCAACTCATCAGGGCGGAACGAATGAAATTAACCGCCTGTCGCTGCCCCTCGTCGTCATTTTGCACCAGCGAATAATTGATCCGCTCGTAGAAATCTTGGAGGGTCGGATAGGCTTGCCATGCCGCAGAATTAATCCCATTTTTCTGAGCCGTTTCAATGCGTTCAAGAATTTCGAGATCACGGTAAAAACGGGCGATCGCCGTCGTCAAGATAAACTCAACCTGGGTGGCTAATCCCGAATCCGTGACCCCATCCAGCACCAAAGCCTGCAACATCGCCTCAATGGATTCTACAAACGCCTCCCGTCGTTCTCGTTGAATTTGGGGCGGAAAGTGGGAAAAATCCGGCAATTCCAGAATATTGGAAGCCTCACGGGAAGGGTCAAACTCCGTACCCCCCAGAAATTTAATCAGCGCTGAATAAGTCGAGGATGTTTTCTGGGACTCCGCTGCTGATTCGGTTGCCGATGGTACGACCAAATCCATGGAAGTGATTTGCGCCCCTGTAAACGCTGCCTCCACGAGCATATCACCCACCAAAACCGACTTACCCGAAGCCGTTCTGCCATAGACAACCCCGTGACGCGGACTGCCAAATTCATCCTCCAAACTGGCGCGAAAGGGTACGCCCCCCTGAAGACTGATAAATTCCGTGCCTGTCGTTGCCTGATTGACGATGCCCGTTAGATTGACCAAGCCCAACGCCGCCGAAGCATTGATGGAGAGCCGATAATCGCCCGTGACAAACCCCGCACAACGCCACAATAATTCCATTTTGATCGGCAACGTTTGCAGCCAAATGCGCCAGACATAATCCCGCTCCTGAAAGAGGCGAGTCGGTCGGTTAAAACCTTTACGAATGAGGGTCAACTTGTCGCGGAGAATATCCAAATCAGGGGCATAAACGAGAATCGCCACGCCCACATAAACTGGATAATCCCCTTGCTGAATCAGCCGTTGAGCCTCCATCGCTTCCTCGGAAGTGACCACCGCCGTTTGGTCTGCCTGCCCATTTTTGTTGGAGGTACGGAGTTGTTGCTTGGTGTAATTTTGCAGAGACTTACGCACCCCATCTACTGACGCATAATTGTATTGGGTAATCAGGTCATAATCGCTGAGATCCAGTGAAATCAAGCAATCCCAGAGCCAACGGTATTTATGCTCCGGTGAGGTGAACTCATCGGGCAAATCCTCAAAACCTAGAATGGCGCAATATTGTTGCCGTGCGGGGAGCCAGAGGTGTTCTTGATGTGTCCGGGGAAAATTTTCGTCGGTAAAAAGCTGTGACAACAATGACAAGGGTTCTCCCGTCAGACTTTCACCCGTGCGCTTAAACTCCTGAATTTCCGGTTGGGGATCATCGAGATCGACAAATAAATAGTAAGGTAATGCCGAATTCCCCCCAATCGCCTGATTGAGTAAAGCCCAGAGGCGATCGCCATCATAGAGTTGCGCCTGATCTAGTTTCAGCGTGGCATAGAGAGTTTTCTCAAACTCAATCCCCGCCCGATAGGCAGACTGAAAGAGAGTAAGTAACGCGTCATATTCCCGCTCATATTCTGCATCGGTGAACAGAGATTCCCAACGACGAATCACTTTCGAGAAAAACTTTTCGACCCCATTATCCGAATCCACCGCTGCCCCATCGACGGTAAAAGTACTGTCAATGCGATAACTGATCTGCTTGCGTTGTTTACTGTGGGCGAGATTGCGGCGCGTACTGTCCTTATTCAACCAAAGTAATTGTGCCGCTGGATTCGGTAAATGATCCGCTTGGGAAGCCTCAAAATGGGAACTTACCTGCGTCGAAAAAGTGAGTTTTTCCTGCTCCGCTAAACCTTTCAGCACTGACAATAAACCCGCCATGGAAGGTTCATGGGCTTCATTGGCATGGATGCACTGGTAACTGGCACTGAAGGAAAACTGGGTTAAATCCCCTTGGGTATTGGCGATCGCCCAGATATCGTGACCCCCTTTCCGGAGACAAACAATTTTGGCAAGATCTAAAAAATTCTCAATCGCCGGTAAATAATCCGTGGGCATATCACCCCGTAATGCCTGAATTGCAGTCGCTAAACCCATTACCGTAATTTCTCCTGACGTAAAATTTGCTGACTAATGGCGGGGGTAGACTGGCGTTTGAGCCACACAGAATGGCGACCCCGACCACGCCGCCACCGGGGTGGATGGTGATATTTCGCCGCCGTTCTGGCGGGAGACTGACCCGCAACAATCAGCCAAGTGACGAAGGGCGCACAGGTGTAGACCATGACCCAGATAAAATTTGCTTGGCACCAAACCCCAACGACGATAAACCCGAAAAACAGCGACAAGCCAAACGGGATAATGTGTTCAGGGCTGAAGATGAAAAAATTAGCACGACGGCGAAAAGACTTATTGACCTTGGTATTTTTCACAGACATGATGCCTAACCCCCACAGCCACTGCCCATGATGAGCGGTTCAATTGCCCCCACCACGACAATGGAAACAATTGCGTAAACGATGGTTTTAATCTGCTCCGAGGAATCCTGCTGTTTCCGTTTTTCCTGCCATGCCTCAAAGGCAACAAAGGCTAAACCGAGGACAACACTGCCTCGAATCGCTGTAAAGATTAGGCCTGACAGTACCGTTAAACCCGCAATTTGACTGAAAATACAAGTTTCCATCGCTGTTTGGGTAGCTTGCAACAGAAAAGAATATTCAATTGCTAGGACAGGGGAACTAGTACAGAAACCCAGCATTGCCAATCCAGCCAGAGTCGCAAGGAATTTAGACCGGGCTTGTAATCGCTGAAAAGCCTGTAATCCTTTGGGAATAAACAGGATGGTATAAACACTCAGGGGAATCATCGCCCAAAGTGGTTGTCCCCATCGCAACAACAACAAACTGATGGGAATACTGAGGGTTGCTGCTAAACGAGTGGGCTTAAAGTAAATTGAGTGCGACATAGAAAAAATTGAATGCTTCAACCCCTAAGAGCAAGGGGCGTTCCAGATTCGGATAAAGTCGCTAAATTTTTTTTGAAGATTGCGAAAGAGAGAAATAATCCAAGCTTGAGAGGCTTTAGGCTCCGAACATAAATCATTAGCGCGATTACCCATAACGTTATGGGTAACCAACCAGCACAACCAATCTCCAGGCTTTGAACTAGGTATGACGTTTTAACCAGCGAGATATCTTTTCGATTTCTGTAACCTGAGGAGCCTGGCCCATAGATATTTCCCGAAACAGCTTAGCAGCCTCTGCCGGTGGTGCATTTAATTCAACACCATTAATCGCTAAAAACGTGTAGACAACAATCAAGGCCACTCGCTCATTCGCTTCGACAAAACAATGATTTTTGGTAAAAGCATAGGCATACACTGCTGCTAAATCCCGCAGATCTTGAGTCTGGGAATAGTAGAAGGCATTTTTCGCTTTATACAGACTGGCTGTAATGGATCCCGCCGCTAAAATACCGGGCTGTCCACCTGATGCTGCAATCACTGCTTGATGGATGCCATAAATATCTGCGGCACTTAACCAAATCGGTTCTTTCATTGGGATAACTCAATTAAGGCTTGCTGATATTTCTCAATTCCACGTTGGGCAATTTTCATTTTCTGCGCCAGCTCTAAATCTGCCGGAGACTGGCGTCGATGCTTATCCAGGATTTCTTCAAGAGCCATCACCGCCAAAGCCTCAAGGGAAAGGTCGAGGCGGAGCGCAAGAGCGATGGATTGTTCCGCAAGCTCATCGGGTAGTGAAATAGTAATCGCCATGGTTTTTGTGGTGTGATTGGTGTTTGAGATCTGCAAAGCAGATTTCAAAGATCGTTGTAAATCCCTACTTTACCGAGAGTACGAGCCAAGTTAGCGCCGCAGTCGTTTTTGCAAATAGTCACAAGTCCAGCCTCGTTTCACTAGCACCTGCCAGGACACCAGATGAATACCATCCCGCACCAGATAATCCCCATCCACCTCTTCGTAGTAGCCCAAACGCCCCAATTTCTTCATCGCTTCAAACCAATAAAAGAAATTTGCCCTTTCACTTGTGTGATTATTGGCCACCGCATTCTTTACCGCATAGACAAAAAAGCCCGCTGGATTTTTCACATAGTGGTCACGACGATACCGCTGATAGGTTGAAATGGCTCCTTCGATGATTTCTGCTGCCGTTGTCTTCACTAACCGCACCAGAGCAGGATTCAACACAATCCCTAAATCATCAAGCCGCTCCAAATGAGTCTTGGCTTGGGAATTCACCACCACATCCGCTTCTTCCGTCTGCGATTGCTTTTCCTCAATGGCTTGAGTTGTAACGTTCCCAGCTTCCTGAACTGGAGGTCGCTTATCTTTCTCTTTCTCTTTTTGCCTCAATTCTCTGGCAAACCCAACAGCCCCAGTCTTTTTCCCAGTCATGGTTTCAGCCACTTCCTGTGGATTAATTACTTGTTCCCCAGATATCAGCCCACCATCATCTCCATCGATGTTTCTTGTTGATTCTACACTTTGGCCCGCCGCTTTTTCTTTTTCTTGATCTAACTTGTGGGTTTCACCAGTTACTGCATTTCCAGCTTCATGGTTTTTAACATTTTTCCCTTGGCTAGACTGAGTTTTCTGTTCCAGTACATCAGTAGCCTGAGAATTCAAAAAAGAAAATTTTAATTGAACAGCAGAACAGGCTTGATCTGTTGAATCTTTAGTATCTATATAAGAGGGTACGGCAGCATCAGGGTTTGAGGCGCGTTTTTGGGAAGTTTTATTCCCAAACTGGGAAGTTTTGTTCTCGATTTGGGAAGTTTTATTCCCGGGACGATAAGCGGCGAGTTTGTAGATTTTGCTGTTGTACTGGCGCTGAATATCGACGAGACCAATGTCTGCGAGTTCGGTCACGGCCTGGCGAATCCACTTAAAGCAATAGGGTTTCTTGCGGAATTTGCCAGTCCAGTGGCGGAAAGTATCGAGGTCTACTTCAAAGGTTGTACCGGCGGGACGTTTGCGTAGAAGCCAGTTGTAGAGGGTAGCGGCGCAGCGACTGACTTGGTTAAGGAGGCAGTCACTATCGGCGGTAATCATGGCAAAAGCAGTCATTTTTTTATTCTCCAGATGGGGGGGTTGGAGAATCAGCAAAAAAGCTGCTAGAATATACCCATCGAAAATCCCTGGAAAAAGTTTTTCGATGGGTCGGTGGAAGCAGAATTCCGCTGACCCTCATCTTTTTTAAATTTCTCTAATTCTACAGGATCTTCTCAGGGAAAGGAAAAGCCCCCTAGGAGAGATTTATATCAGCTAATCTGGCGTTGCTACGTCACTGTGACGGAAAGTCGTGGATTATGGCATCGTCTGTTTAAGGGCATTGAAGTGGTAATAATTTAATAAAACTTTACAAACTTCTCTGATAGAGCCAAACCAATGATGGCTTAGCTGCCTTGGCAGATGAAACCGGCCCAATAAAAGGGATCGATATAGGGTCGTTGGTTGGGGTTCCCTATGTTGATCTGGTGGGCCAGCTCCGGAAAGTCACGACACAGGTCGGCAATAGTCGCATTTCTAAGACGCTGTTGAGCTTGTTGTAGGGCGATCGCCGGTTTTTGGGTTTCTTTGAGGGCTTCGGAGTAGTAGCTAGTGAAAATTGCTGTTGCGAGGTCATCTACCGCCCAGAGAGAGGAAATCACCGTTCTTGCACCCGCACAGAGAAAACCCGTCCCCAAGGTCAGCAAATCATCGGTTAGCTCTGGTTTACCCAGGTTGGTTTCGCAGCAGGAGAGGAACACATGGTTGAGATTTGGGTAGCGTTTTAGCATTAGACTGCCCAGGCTAAAGTTGCCATCGCCTAATTTCAGGGCCGATTCGCGGGGATTACTGAGGTTTGACTCGGCATGGTGGGCAGAATGGATATTCTCGACTCGTTTTAGCAAAGCCTGATAGTTTTTAACGGTAACTTCTGCTCTGCCCCTAAGGTAATTTTCAGGCAGGACTGTTTCTAATTCTCTGAGCCGTTGGGCTTCAATGTGGGTAAATTTCAGGTCATCACTGGCATTTTCGACGATGCCATAGGTGATTTTCTCGGGCTTAGGACGGTCATGGCAATATTTGAGGATCTGGCAACTGGGTAGCACCCGGATTTGGAACTGATCCCCCATGTAGGTCTCGTGGATGATGCTCTGGATTGTTTTTATCTTGGTTTTTTCCTTGAGCTTAATGCGGGCAGCATCTGGGGAGCTGCTGGTCGCCGTCGTTTGGGCATCACCGAGGGGCAGGGCGGCAAAGGGAATATGATGGAGGCCCCAGGTTGAAGGAATGATGATTAGCTCCTTAATGCCTTGTAGGTGGTCTTGAACCAGTTGCTCTAGGTTTAGGGCTTGGGCAATGTTTTGTAGGTTGTGTCCCAGATTAGCCCGCCATTGGGGATTATTTTCCTGGTAGGGGATTAACCACTGTTCGGTCAGGAGTTCCTCCAGCTTGCCGTAGGTCAGCTCTAGACAACTGTGGAGAGTTACTATCGGCTTGGCTTGCTTCGGTTGCTGGAACCGGGAAAATAGACCTGATTTTTTTGGGGTTGCTGCGAGATAGCGGATGACAAAAATATGGGTTTCGGCGCCGGTATTGCAGATGCTGAGGATGGCACTCTCTGGGCCTGGCAACAAGGCAGCAATCTCCGCAAAGGAAATCGCCTCCACCTGGATTTGTTGGGCGATCACAGGGTCAGCGCGGCGAATTTCCCGCCAGAGGGTTTGTTTCTCTGCTGCTAGGGCTTGGATTTGTTCTAGTTTTTCTTCCCTTGCCTCTGAGCTGAGGTTAGTTTCCTGGAAGCGACTGAATCGTCTTTCCATGCTCCCCTGGGAATCATCTTCTTGACGCAGGTCATGGAGTTGTTTTTCTATGGCTTCGTAACGGGCGAGGTAGTCCTGAATTTCTGGAGGGATTTCTGCATCGGCATAGAGATCATTACTGGCAATTAGATCCACCAGGCGACGACTACGGCCCCGCTCAGCGTAGGTAATTGCCTCATCATATTTCCCCAGGGCAACGCAGGCTTGGATAATGTTGTCATAGACTTCAATATTTTCAGTAATAATTTGTTGTTTATAGTCATCATCGGTTGCCCACATAGTGAGTAGTTCAATACACTCAATCGTCCTTTGATAGACTTCAATTGCAGCTTGCCATTTTTTCTGTTTTAGATATAAATTACCTAGTAAAGAATTAGTTTTCAAACAATCATATGGATACGTATTTATTGTCTGCTCTCTCAATGCTCTATGACAGTAGTAAATAGCAGTGTGATACTCTGAATAAACATTTGCCAAACAATACTGTATGTCCGACCATGTCCTAGGATGAGTTTTCCTTTTAATCACCTCTAAAGCTTGTTCATAGCAATAAATAGAATATTGTTTGTTTTGTTGTATTTCTCCATTAATTCGTTCCATGTAAGCGAGTCCTAAATTAATTAGTGTTATTGCCCATTGTTCTGGAAAGATATCTCTTACATAAACTTTTAAAGCTTCTTTACAGTGGAAGATAGCCATCTCTAGGTTTTCTTTTCTGTCCCCCTCTATTCGGTCCTTATAGATGCTAGCTAGATTATTTTGTACCTCTGCCCATTGCTCTGGAAAGATATCTCTTACATAAACTTTTAAAGCTTCTTCACAGTGGAAGATAGCCATCTCTAGGTTTTCTTTTCTGTCCCCCTCTATTCGGTCTTTATAGATGCTAGCTAGATTATTTTGCACCTCTGCCCATTGCTCTGGAAAGATATCTCTTACATAGCCTGTTAAGGCTATTTTGTAGTGATAAATAGCATGTTCTAGGTTCTCTTTCCTCTCCCCTTCTATCCTCTGTAAGTAGGCATTAGCCAGATTATTTTGTGCTTCCGTCCATTGTTCAGGATAGAGTTTTTTTGTGTAAATTATTAAGGCTTCTTGACAATAATCTATAGCTCGTTCAATATTCTTACTTTTTTCTCTTTCTATTTGGTTTATATAAATAAAAGCCAGTTTATTCTGCGCTTTTGCTTGTTGTTCTAGATAGGTTTTTTTTGTATAGATCATTAAGGCTTTTTCACAGTGGAAGATAGCCAGTTCTAGATTTTCTTTTCTATCCCCATTTATCCGCTCTATATAGACACCAGCTAGATTATTCTGTGCTTCTGACCATTGCTCTGGAAAGGCTTCCTTTGTATAAACCGTTAAGGCTTCCTGGTAGTGATGAATTACTCTTTCTATAATTTCCCGTCTATTTTGCCCGACATTTCCAGAATACTCATAGGCCAAGTTATCCTGAATCTCTGCCCAGTCTTCTGGTGATTTGATCCTCCCTGCTTCAAAATCCTGCAAGATAAATGGCACTCGGAAAACCTCAAAAACAACTGCCAGCTTGAGCCTGAGCCACTGTTGTACCGCCTCAATCTCCACATCCGGCGGCATCTCTGATAATTCTTTTGCCACTGCTGCATTGATTGCTTCGACCGTTTCCGCCGGTGGCTCCAGGTCATTAAAAATGAACTGAAAGATGTCGTGGATTTCCTTTTGGCTCAGCCTTAACATCGTTTTGTTGAGGTGAATCTCCGACTTAAACTCAAAGGAATTGAGGAGACAATCCTGGAGTAAGTCAATCGCCCTGAAGATCAGCTCTAGCTCTTCCTCTTCGCAGTTCTCTTCTAGGTACTCAGACAACTCATCAATATTCCACTCATCCAGGTTGGCATCTAGGTTTTGTTCGTACTCTGTTTTGGACATAATGGCGCTGACTCCTGTAACAAGATTTTGAATGAATGGGAGGGGATAACCCGAAAAAAGAGGTGATTAGGCGAGGGGATCAACCCGGACATAGAGGGCCTGGGGTGCCGTTTCGAAATAATGGTAGAGAGCCGGACAAAGCCACCCTTCTGTCTCTAGTTCAGGACAGTAATACCAGTTGCCCTCGAATTCTGGCCGTTGCCACTGTAAGGACAACTCATAACCTGGAAAGGGTTGGGGTGAAAAAGTGAGTTTAAACCGTTCTGTAATCCCTTTGATCGTCATCAGGGTTTCGAGCATATCGTCAATTCCGGCGACAAAAGCTTCCTTATCGAGGCCCTTTTCTGGATCATCGAAAACCAAGCCACCGTTATAACGGAAGACTTCTAAAATACGAATCTGGGTCATGGTTTTTTCTGTGGGAAAGGTGACCGGGAGGCAGCATCGCGCCACCTCCCCAGGGTCCTAAATCTGGACGTATTTTTGAACCAAGGTATTGCCAAAGGAAAATTCTAGGAGGAACCCTTCGCCGACTTCCCCCTCTAGATCAAGACTCAATTGGCGATCGCCTTCATCCACTCGTTCCTCATATAAGACCGCATCAGTATCATCGAGCAAGCGGAGGCTAAGACCCACAGGGAGCGCTTCTGCTCCTTCTTGGGGATAGACTTCAATGGCAATATCCACGGAGTTTTCGTCCTTAGGGAGACAACGGATCACCACCCGCAAATCTTGACCCCCTAAGGACAGCACGCTGATGCCATGACAGAGGGATTGATGCACAGGGGCGCTGGTAGAGCGCGTTTGGCCCGCAAGACTGAGGTTAAGATCTGGGTACATCAGGGTAGCGAACTCATCCTGGAGATTAGCCCAAGTCCCCTGCCATTGATCCTTTAACCAATCCCCTAGAGCGACAAAATCACCCCAGAGGGTGTTTAGTTGGGCGAGGAAATGATTTGCCTTTTCATCCAGTTGGGGATAGGCCTGGAGTAATGCCGCTTTCCGTTGCCGTAAGGGTAAATCCTTAAGGCGTTCCAGCATCACAATCGCCTCTGCTGGTGAAACAAAGACCTCTGTCGCCATCAACTCCGGCAAAATTTCTAGATATTCCTCTAGGCCATAAAGATCGTCCTGGAGTTGGCTGATGTCCTGGAGTTGGCTGAGAGAAAAATCAGTGGCATCTTCAGGGAGAGCTGCGGCTGGCAGATAACCATAGAGCCGACAGGAAGTCGTTTCACCAGAAAACAGAACCACCACATAACCAAGGGCCGGTACCGCCTGGAAGGGTAACGGCAGGCGATCGCCCTCCGCTAGATCCTTATCTTGTACGGGAATACAGATGAGAGGGCCAAAATCAGGTAACTCTAAATCAAACGTGGGGTTGAGTTGGCGCAGGAGAGGATGGTCACTGTTGCTGGTACTCAGCTCCGTGGCGATATGCAGCTCGGAGAGAAAATCTTGAACTGCAGTACGAGCCAGGCTACCCAAATAAACAGACTCTGCTTGAGCTTCACTTAGCTGTTGGGCCGCATAACGACGTGCTAGATATTGTTGTTCCGGTTTAAAAGTGACAGTAAGGCCAGTGGTGGCATCTAAAAGAGGCGTATTCATAAAAATAAGGGGGTTAACAATAATGTTGACGAAGTTCGTCAAAGAGAGGTTTGCATTTACGGTGCCAGTGACCAGTGATTGTTCCCTGGGAAATGCCAAGCTCTAGGGCAATTTCTTTGAAGGTTTGTTTAGGCTCGCGAAGATTTTGTCGGACAAAGATCTCATAGCAATTACATTGGGAATATTTTTTGGAAGCACAGGCTAATTTCTCCGGTAATAAGGCCAAAATTTCCTGATGTTTCCGTTGGTTTTCGCGGATGGTCTCAGCGTCGATGAGATTATGCATAGGATTTGTATCAGCGGGAATAAAGTCTTCGAGGGTTTGCCCTTCACCAATAGGCGTACCAAGACTAATAGAGCCTTGAAATCCTTTGCCCGACGCACGGCGACGATCTAGTTTACGTTTTTCATCCTGGCAATCTCGCTTGAGGATCATCGAAACCCAGTTTATGAAAGCTTTGGAAACGATTGCTACATCAGTTGGATGATCAAGCTGCCGTTGGCTGAACTTGACCTGGGCCTTGTCTGTAAAAAATCGGGTGATATTTTTTTGGACATCCTTCATGGTCATTGGCAATGCCAGGTCGTAATAGCGTGAGTAGCCAGAGCCTAAATAGGCTTTAAGTCGGGGGATTTGATCAAGGCCAAAAGCAAGGGTTTCTGCGACGTTGTCATAGGGTTGGTTGGTGGCATGGCAGTGGTAAATGTTGAGAATGAGGGTGCAGAGGGTGTGGTCGTCCATCGCGTCGGGTAATTAGTAAGTGTTGGCAGTGGAGGAGAACATAGTTTTTAGGATAACTAAGGGTTAGGGGAGTAAGAGAATATAAGCCGGTAAAAGACCTCCAAAACGCTCGGTGTACTGTAATATCGTCAGTCCAAAAAAATTTATGCAAAATGAGGAAAATTTCTTTGACTCAATTCGGCGATCGCCCCTCTGTCATACCGCTTCAGTTCGTGTGATAGCCGTTCGATTTCCCCTGTAAGGAATTATCTTGCTGTCGGAGTAATTGCGGTGAAACATAGATTTCAAAGGGAATCGGGCCAATTCCCCTGGCGGTTGTTGGTGCCTGTAAACTCACTCTAGGGGTCTCTAGTGAGTGAAGCGGATCTAATTGTTCAATTTCCGCCAATTTTTTCTGGATGTTGGCGGATTTAGGCTCATAGACCAATACTTGACGATAATCGCGGCGAGCCGTTGCATAATCTCCCTGGTGAGCATAGAGTGCCGCCCGCTTCGTCAGGGCAGCCACAAAATCAGGTCGGAGGGCGATCGCCTTGGTGAGATCCCGAATGGCATCAGCATTACGTTCTTGGGCATGGTAGACAATCGCTCGTTCATAAAGCCACTGTGCACTGGTGGGATCTCCGTGAATCGCTGCCGAAAGATCCTGTAAAGCAGCCTGCCAATGGTAGCTGGCTCGCTGTTGATAAAAAGCCGGATAATCGCCCAAACCCTTTAAACATGAAGCCCGGTAGAGCAGGAGTTGATCCCAGGAATACTCAAGATTGAGTTGATCACCACCCCGAGTCATCCGTTGTCGATGAAGGCCTGATGCCTGTAAATATGGGGCAGCGTTGTCAAAATCCCGGAGGGCAGACTGATAACGCCGCGTCAAAAATAAGCCAATGCCCCGGTAGAAAAAAGCCAGACCCTGGTGATGACCTTGTAGTAAGAGGTCATTAAAAAAATTGAGTGCCTCTTCCGGTGTTTCATTCAGTAAGGCGATCGCCTGAGCAATGTCTCGATCTAATTCAGTGGCCATAACCCTGTTCCTAACAAGCTCAAATTAGCAAAGTAAACATGGGTCGGCATTGATCACAACCCCATGGCACTAGATCGTCTTTTCTCTCAGATTTATGCAACTCCGTTTGTTTTTTGTCAAAGTCCTTTACTCGGATCCCCAGATCCTAAGACAGAAATCCTGCCTGAACCGTCAAAAATTGCATAGAGGCAGAAAAAGCGCCGATATAACCTTAGCAGCTTGAAAAATAATCCATTTTTCCGATGATGACCTTGCCGAAGCCTGAAAATATGCCTTTAAGCCACAGTCCAACCATCCAGACCCTCATCCAGACTATTAATTACCTATCCCAGTATCAAATTGGTGCCTTATTAATTATTGAGCGCCAGATTCCCCTAACCGAGCAAGATGCCCTCAGACCTGGTGTCCCCCTAAAGCTGCCTCTAACCCAAGATAATTTGGTGCGTATCTTTAGACCGAGTTCACCGCTCCATGATGGTGCAACCCAAATTCGCGGCCAAGAAATCATTGCAGCCGCCACCCTGCTTCCCCTCTCCTGTCAGCCTTTACCCCGTCGCTATGGCACCAGACACCTGGCAGCACTGGGGATTTCAGAACAAGTGAGTAGCTGTATTGGGGTTGTGGTTTCCTCGGAAACCGGCAGGATCACCCTGACCCATAAAGGAAGCTTTAACAATAATCTCACCCTTCCTCAACTGCAAATTTATCTGCAGCAACTTTTGCTGCCTCCCACAACCGAGTCACTTCCCTAGACCGCCAACTATTCCAGGGCATTTAACCATCGGTTGAATTAACTCTATTAAACACTTAGATTTAAGGAAAGTAAGAAAGACAATGCTGACCCAATCCAAAGGCTGGCTCGCCATTAGTACCGACGGCTTTGCCGCGATGAATGCCGCTCGCCCCCCCGAACATCTCGTCAAAGAATTAGTGCAAAACGCCTTAGATTCCATTGCTGAGGGAGAGCCTGGCCAAATTAACCTCAACTACGGCTATCATCAGGGCCAATTCTATATTGAGTGCCGAGATAATGGCAGCGGCATCGAATGCCTGTCCGATTTGCGAGTCGTTTATCTCACCCATAAAACTGATAGCCATCTCAAGCGAGGTCGCTTTGGCCGGGGGTTTAAGGAAGCCCTCTGTGTCGCTGATTATGCCCTTGTCCAAAGCAAAGGTCAGCAGATTGAATTTCTCTATGATGGCCAGGAGCGAGTTACCCAGGAAAATCCCAGTGGAACTTTCCGATCTGGCACCCTAGTAAAAATGCAAATGGCCTGGCCCCCAGAAACCAAGCTCAAATTGGATCACTATTTCCGCCAGTTTCTAATTCCAGAAGGGATTCAATTCCGGCTCAATGGCATCCCTCTAGTGACTCGCCCGAGTCAGTATCGCGTCGCAACCCCTCTCACGACAGAAGTGTACGATTACCAAGCTCAAAGCTGGAAGAAACCCCGCCGCAAGACAAGCATTCATTTAATTCCTAGCCAGGCTGACGAAATACCAATGATTTATGAAATGGGTATTCCCGTAGCTCCAGTCGAATGGACTGTCCCTTTCCATTGCAATATCCAACAGCGGGTTCCCATGAACCCTAACCGCGATGCCGTGGCGACGGGCTATCCCCTCAAGCTTCATGTGGCCTGTTTACCGATCCTGCTAGAAAGTATGGACTCCGAGACGGTGCGCCAGGACTGGGTGGGTAATGCCGGTAAAAAATGTGACCAGGCAGTGAAACAACAGATCATCACCAAGGCTTTTGGGGGAAATATTGCCCGCTCTGTGCCGAAGACAGGGGCCAGACAATTTGATGAAGATGCCCGGGAGTTGGGGGTCGAGATTGTTAAAACCAGTCAGACCAGTGGTGGTTTCCGAGAGATGCTCAAGGAATTAGTCCCCACAGCGCGGGAGGTGGTGCAAAAAGATGAAGTACAAAAGGCTGCCGAAGCAACGGCCAGTGGATTTGCGCCGACCCAGCCTTTACTAGAGCAGGATCCCCGGCAGATGTGGATCGAGCGCCAGGGAGGGATTGACCATGTAAATCGTTGTTTGGATTTTGCGGTGTGGTTTTGTCAGCAGCTGCTGGATAGTTATCCGTTCCCCTTGCGGCGAGTGACGGGGAAGGTGGCGGTGAACCCTGAGGGCAGGCAGCGATTCGTGGCCCATTGGAGTAGTGAGAATGTGTTAACTTTGGCTTTAGACCACGACGAGCTATGGCGGAATCCTTTGGGGCCAGAGTCTTTGGAGGTTTTTATCCATGAAGCAGCCCATGCGATGAATATGCACCATGGTGAAGATTTTCGTCGGGAAGTGGAGCGCTTAGCTGGCGTTGCGGCCTATGTGATGTTGAAAGAATACTCTTGGATCGTTTCAAAATATTATTATCTGTTGCAATGAATACTTTTTTGTAATAAAAAAATGAAATACAGCGTTTATCCCTGAGGTAAAACTCCTCGACCTTCTCAAAAAGCCTATAAAACAAAAGCTTTAGAGCTGTAGCCGAGCTTCATTAAACTGGAAAATGCTGTATATTTCATAAATTAAGTAATCTAAAAAAATCATAAAGTCATAAACTTTATTATGCAAATTCTTCCTCATTCTAAAGATAGCAATCAACTTTCAAAATATTTAGAAGAATGTAGACAATTTTTAGATACCAACAAACAAGATAAGGCTATTGAAACTTATAAAAGCCTTCTTAAAAAATACTCTAAAATAAAGAGTCCTAAAGAATGGGTTATTGTTACGCTAAATTTAGCAAAAGCATATCGGGACTATGCTTCAGTTGAAAGAAAACATAAAAGTATTGAGAAAGCAATTGGACTTCTCAAAAAATCTCTTGAAGTCTCAGAAAAGAATAATCTAATTTATACATGGGAAGTTGAATATGAGCTGGGTATTTCCTTTGATCTAAGAATTAAAGGTTTTCCAAAAAAAAATACAGAAATTTCCACGAAGCATTTCGAAAAATCACTTCAGTTTATAGCTGATAAAACTTACATCGAGAAACACGAAAAGATAGCAGCCATTAAGTATAGAATTAGTCGTGCATATTTAAAACAGCTTAATTTAGGTGAAAAAATTGATCTAGATCAAACTATTAGTCATCTAAGTCAAGCTCAGTTCTTTTATAAAAAGAAGTTTTCTGGTCGACTAGATAGTAAAGAGTATTTAATTAAAGTAGGTATTATCAAGTCTTTAGGAGATGCTTACTTGGCTAAAGGCGACCATGAAATAAAATCTCTAGATAATTCAATTGATTTTTATAAGCAAGCTTTATCATTTCGGGACTACTACAATAACCTAACTGAAATTAATGCTGATACAAAATATAATCTGGGCATTATTTACTCTAAGAAAAAACTTTTTTCAGAAGCAATTAAAAATTTAAGAGACGCTATTATTCTTTATCAAAAAGTCAATGATCAAGAAAGTATGCCTAAAGTTTATGAAAAACTGGGAGATATTTTAGTTGATCAAGACAATCTAAATGAAGCAATTTATTCTTTTGAAAAGAGTATTGAATTTTACCCTAAAAATAAATGCCCAGAAAAAAGAGCTTCTCTACTATTAAAAATCGGCACTATTTACGGCGAACAGTTAGAAGTTAATGTTTTCAATATTAATCAAGGTATAAAAAATATTCTTTATGGAATTAAGTGCTTGCAAAAATCTGCTGAAATTTATAAATCTTTTTTCTTGACATCTGGCTATTTCTTGAGCAGAAAAAACTTATATAAACTTCCTCGCTATGATATCCAAGATAAGATTAAATTGATTCAATTTAAATTAGTGAATGCTTTTAAAAAACTACTTAGTTTATATAGATCTTTTAATTATAATTCTGGCATGGTTTATGCATTTATACAACTGGGCATCTTGCATAAAAATGAAAGACAGGAAGAAGCCATATCTTTTTTTGAGAAGGCTCTAGAATGCTATAGAGAAGATGAAAAAATAGAAAAGAGATTTTACATAGATGCTAAATATAATCTTGGCGAAATTTTATTGAATAGAGTTGTTGGGGAAAGAAAAGAGAATGTGGAGTCTGCTATTCTTCATCTATCTGATGCCCTTAGAAATAATAAATATCTTGGGATTCAAGAAACTGGATACTTAAAAGAACAGCTAGGACTTGCTTATTTTTATAGAATTAAAGGAAACCGAAGTCAAAATATTGAAAAAGCAATTTTTTACTTTTTGAAAGTATTACAAAATCGAGATAAAGAGAGTAATCCTGCTGAGTGCCTAAAGATTATCAATCACTTAGCTAATGCCTATAAAGTTAGAATTAAAGGTGATAAGCAGGAGAATATTGAAAAAGCAATTGAATATTTTGAGTCTGTGCTGGAATCAGATATGAAGACCTATTCTTCTGATTTACAAGCAATGACTTACAATAATCTTGGAATGATTTATACAGAAAGAATTAAAGGACTACGGGAGAAAAATCTAGAAAAATCTGTCGTCTATTTCAAAAAGACCCTATTAGTGTATACAAAGAGTCGCTTCCCACAAAAATGGGCTCGTACTTATAATAATTTAGGTACTGTATATTTACAGCGTATTGCTGGTAGTCAGGAGAAAAATATTGAGAAAGCAATTGAATATTTCAAGAGAGCATTGAGTGTTCAAAGTAAGGATAAATTTCCTGAACAATGGGCAATGGTTTGCTGTAATTTAGGTATTGCATTTTCCAAGAGAATTAAAGGATATAGGAAGAGAAATCTCGAGATTGCTATCGACTACTGTAAAAAAGCTCTGGAAATTCGTGATAAAAATGCTTTTCCTGAAAAGTGGGCAGCGACTAATCAGTATCTTGGTAGCTTTTATAGAGAGAGAATACTGGGTACAAAAGAAGAAAATACTCAATTGGCGATCGCCCACTTTAAAAATGCTTTAGAAATTTGTCAACGGGAACTTTTTCCTCAAAAATTTCAGGCAATTAATGCATTCTTAGGCGATGTATTTTTTGAGCAGCAAGATTGGTTGATGGCGAGCAATTGTTATCAAGAATCTATTGAAGCATTAGAGCTTCTTAGGAGTCAGGCTTTTGATGAAGAAAGGCGGCAGAGTATTATTGCTGATTCAATCAATATTTATCATAATTTAGTAAAGTCTAATATCGAAACTTTTAATTATCAGAGAGCTCTAGTGAATTCTGAACGTAGCCGCAGCCGTAGATTAGTTGATTTAATCTCTAGCAATGACCTTTACACCCAAGAAGTTTTATCGCCAAAAATTAATAATCTTTTATCAAAATATTATGAGCTTGAGCAAGAGCTTTATCAGCTCCGACAAGAAGATCGAGAAACAAGTGATATGCGTAACTGTGTTCTTCGAGATTATTCAGATTATGTAAAGCCTCTTGTAGAAGATCCCCACAAACTAGAAGAGCAAAAGCAAAAAATATGGCAGAAAATCAGAAAAGAAGATCCATTAATTGCGCAGCAAATCCAAGTTGAAACTATTAGTTATGAAGAAATTATTAAGCTGATACCAGATAATGAAACAGCAATGCTTAGCTTTTATAACACTGGTGATCAGACATATATTTTTATTTTACGATCAATACACAAAAAGACAAATGTTTCTCTTCATAATTCCCCCGAATTAAGCTTATCCAAGTTAGAAGAAATTTTCGACAAAAAATGGTTGACTCTGTACCAAAAAGACAAAGAAAACTGGTCAACAAATTTAACATCCAATCTTAAAGATATTTCTAAAAAGCTTAACTTAGACAAATTGGTTGATAACTACCTTTCTGGAATCAAAGAGTTAGTGATTATCCCGCATTTGGGTTTCCATCATATTCCATTTGCTGCCCTTCCTTTAAATCCAGATTTTGCCATTGCTACTGAGGTTAGTATTGCGTTAGATAATTCCCGATTAAAAATTAAGGATTCTACAAAAGTTACAACCAATCAAAGTTTATTATCTCAAATGTGTTTAGGAGATTTGTTCAGAATTCGAGTTATACCGAGCTTTCAAATTCTTAAACATTGTGCTGAGCGTCCTAGTATTGAGCATCCAACCTATGGTGTAGTAGAAAATGCTACTGAAGACCTTAAATTTCCTGCTTTAGAAGTTAAGAGCTTAAAAAAATATCATAAAATTGCTCCTAAAAATCATCTTAAGGGAAAGAATCAAGCGACAGTCAAAAATTATAGAGCTCTCTTAAAGAGAGTAGAAAATGTTCACTCATCTCATCATGCTGCTTCAAATTTAAGTAATCCGCAGAATTCTGCTTTGAAACTGGGGGATGGTTATTTTACTTTGGGAAGTTTAATGCTCAACCGCTATCCAAATCTGAACCATGTGTTCCTCTCTTGCTGTGAAACTAACCTAGGTAAACCAAATCTCACTGACGATCTTCTGACCTTGGGGACAGGCTTTCTCTGTGCTGGAGCGCGAACAGTGATTTCTTCTCTCTGGGCGGTAGATGATTTAGCAACGGCCATTTTTACAAGTTATTATTATGAACTGCTCGGTGAAACAAACAAACCGTCATTAGCTTTGCAAAAAGCCCAACAGCGTTTACGGCGGGTAACGTGGGAGCAGTTATATCAAGATTTTCCGGACTTAAAAACTGTCATTGATCAACAAAAAAAAGAAGGAGTACGTAGTCAGGGTTTAAGTGCTTGGTCTCAGAACATGACCCAATATCCTTTTTCAGCTCCCTATTACTGGAGTGGTTTTATCTGTCAGGGGGTGTAGTAACCCTTGAGCTGAGGGACTATCAATCGACATACGGCAAATTGCCGGATATAGTCGAAGTAGATGCCCCAGTTTGTTAATAGATTCCCATGGACTCAGCCCCTAAAACCAAGCACTTCGCTCGCTTAGAGGCTCGCCTCAGCCCTGAAGTTAAAGCCCTCATGCAAAAAGCAGCTGACCTCGAAGGGCGATCGCTGACTGATTTTGTCGTGACCAGTGCCCAGGCGGCGGCCTATGCAGTGATTGAACGCCATCACACCCTAAAACTAACCCTAGAAGACAGTGAAGCTCTTGTCGAAACCTTATTACAGCCACCGGAGCCGAATACAGCTCTCCAACAAGCGGTAATCCGTTACCAAGAAAAAATAGTAGCCCATGGTGCTTAGAATTCAGCCTCTGGACAAACGAGTCCACCAGCGCGGGGATTTTTCTTGCGGTGAAGTTTCTTTGGATGCCTATTTGCGAAGGCAAGCTTCCCAGGATCTGAAGAAGCGGGTGGCAACAGTTTTTGTATTGGTGGATGAACCAGATATGGTGGTGCTAGGTTACTATACCCTGTCGGCTTATACAGTTGATGTAGGTGTTCTGGGGGCAGATGTGACCAAGGGTTTACCCCGCTATCCCCTCCTGCCAGCAACCCTATTGGGACACCTGGCGGTGGATCAAGACTACCGTGGTCAAGGTTTTGGGGAGTTTTTATTGATTGATGCTTTACGTCGAGCCTGGGAAGCTTCCCAGTCCGTTGGTTCTTTGGTCGTGGTCGTCGAAGCGTTAAATGAGAGAGCACAGCGTTTTTACCTGAAATATGGCTTTATACCGTTTTTGCAGGCACCATTAAATCTTTATTTGCCAATGAAGTCGATTGAGGCTCTTTTTTGATGATGCTTTGTTTGGCCTGTAGTACCAGGAAACATAGGCGAGACATGAGGATAACGGCGGCTGGTCAATTTAAAGCAAAAAAATTTTTCAGAGATTTTTGGAAAATTTGCATAAAAAAATTTGAGGTAGCGATTTAAAGAGTAGAAGCACAAAACGGAGCCCCTCCCATGGATGACAAACACCAAGATCTCCTCGAACAACTCGCCGCCCTTAAGGAAGCTGCCAAAGCAAGACCCAACAACCTAGAAATTCAAGCGGGCATTGAAATCCTAGAACAGTTACTCAAGGAACGCCGTGCCCTCCAAGAAAAATCCCAACAGGAGCGGGAGCGGCGACAACAACTCTGTAGCCAGCTATGTGAATACCGCGAGAATTATCAAATCCAGGCTGAAGATCTCAAAGCTACTTACCAAGAAATGAACTGCTCCATCCAAGAAAAACAACAGATTATTGCTAGGCGTAATCAACTCCGAGGCGAACTAGAGGCTATCGAAAGCACTGTTCATGAAGCCGTTGCCCAGGTTAAGGCCAGCAACTCCCTGCGACAAAAATTCAAAATCCTCTGGGATTTCCTCCAGGTCGTTTTCTTTGATGAGTCATCAGTTATTTCCCCCTCTTAATCAAGATCAAGCGAACGACTGGCTCCTAAACTCCCCAGGAAACGCGAACAATGCCACTGACGACTCCATTAGCCTCGACACCTTTTGTAAACTCTAGCCCTGTAACAACCATGGACGGACAAGAAAACTTTGAAGAACTCATTAAACGACTCTATGAGATGGCCAGAGAAAATCCTGACGATGAAGATCTCCAAGCAATCGTCGAATTGATTAAATTTTTGCGCCGCTCCCGAGGCAGTTTGCAAAGCTGGAATCACCGTTACCGCAGCGATATCACCAATCTCCAAGATGAAGTGAATGACCAAATGCTCACCAACGAATCTTTGCAACAGGATTTGCTGCGTGCCCAACAGGAGATGCAACAATTGGCCTTAGAAAAACAACGGCTGGCCCAAGAACGAGAAAAGATTCGTGCCGAATTAAAAGAAATTGACCGGGAAGTCAAAGTTGCGGCAGCTAAAGTGCGCTCTAGTAAAAGTTTGTATGGCAAATTCTCCATCGTTTGGAATTTTCTCCAGTCCACCTTTTTCTCCGATGACCCCCAAGATTTTGGCAAAATCGAACCCGGTAACGATGATGATCCCGATATTCCCCCCAGCGCCGGTCCCGTTGATCCCAATCCGAACCCAAATAGTGGTGGCGATAAACCCTGGATGAGCTCTAGTAGAGCCGATATCCAACGCGATCTGCTAGACCGCTAATTATTTATTCCTTGTCCAAATTCCCGTAATACTTTATGTCACGCTTTAGCAAACTCATTGACCAACTCGAAGACTTAGACCAACAGGATTTGCGTAATACCGCTAAGGTTTTTGCGATTACCGCTGAACTCTATGAACGTCTGCAGCAGGTCGTTGAGGCTCAAAAAGAGCCCCCCCCGGCACAAATTCCTGGCAACCAGATTAGCGAAGACTTTCTCAAGGAACGCTATGGCAGCTACAACGAAGCTTACAAAGCTTACCAACAGACCTATCACATTAAATGTAGCCGCGGTTGGAAACACCTGTTACCCCAGGTGAAGGATCTACCAATGCCCCAGACCCAGACAGAACGGATCGAGCAACTCGAAACAACCGTGCAAACCTTATCTGAGATTGTGATGAACCTTGTTCCGCCGCCGGGTTCTTCTTGACCAGGGTCTGAGTGCAATCAAAAGATTGCCAATCAACTTATTAGAAAATATCAGGAGTAATCATCATGTCTCTCTGGACACGCCGCCAACCCTGTCCAAGCTGTGACCGCTCTGGCACAGGCCGAATTAAATGCAGTAATTGTCAGACCGTGGGTTGCACCAATGGCAATTGTGAAATCGGTGGTTTGAATCGCTGGTGTCCCATTTGTCGCAAAGAAACCCGAAAAATTCATCTCTAGTAAAACGCTGCTCTCGTCCGTCAACACACCCATCCATCAATTTTTTGGCCCTCCCCTACCCATTCAGGTGGAGGCCATTTTTTTTTGCCCAAAGCTAGATTGCATAAACCGTCCAGGTGATGTCGATATAAATACCAGGGGAACAAAAACCCCAACCGCCCCCATTATTACGATCGCCTCCCTATGCAAACACCAATTCCCCAGACCTATTCCTCAAAACTACGCTTCGATGCCTTGCCCAGTAGCGCAGATGTACCCTCCTCTTTGCAAGTCGCCCGTAAAACAACTCTTTTTCTCCTGAAATGTGCCTTTGTTTGTCATCCTAAGGATCTCCATGGGACGGCCATTGTCACCAAAGAAGTCAAACAGCGGGCCCGCTTGAATGCTAGCCTCATCACAATTTCTAGCTTGATTAATACCATTGGTATCACCCCATTTATTCTTATTGCCCTGAGTGGCTTCGGCATTGGGACAATTCCCGCCGCTGCCGTTGTCCTCGGTGGGCTTAATGCCGCCTCTAACCACTGCGGGGCGATCGCCGCCAGACATGCCCCAGGCTATCGCGCCAACGCCTGGTGTGGCCTCAGTGGGTTTTTGATGCTTAATACCCTCCTGACTGTTTTTACGGGCCCTGGCATTGTTCTATTTACGAACAAACCGGCTGTCCAGCAGCAGTTGGCAAGCACCATTATCGAAGAACAACGAGAGCGTCTCGACGTATTAAAGCCAGCAGGCGAACTAGATGACCTAAAAACCCAAATTAATGAAGCTCAGACGACCCTCCAGCAAATTGTTATGGAAGAAGGAGAGGTAGCTTCCCGAGAAAATCCCGAATGGCAACGACTTTACCTGAGTCTCTATGGCACCTACGAGGAGCGCGATACCGACTGGACGACGGTAAAAACCCTAAATCTCCCCCTCACCCAAAAACTCGAACGCCTTGAAACAGAAAATTTAGCTGACTATAACGCCGCCAAGACTGACCTAGATGAACGCCTCAGCCGTCGCACCCAATATGGCAATGATGTGCAATTTCTCCAATCAGAAATGCCCGACCACTTTAGCAGCAATTTTCAGCCCGACCAGGAACTAAAATCTCCTGCTGATGGAGTGGGAATCGCCACTGAACTCTTTACCACGGATCTAAAGGCTGGTCGCTTTGAACGCCTCGCTTTTCCAATGCTGATGGCCGGCATCTCCATTGCCTTAAGTGCCACGGCCTGTGTCCTAACCTATACCTTTTCCCGGAGCCCCGCCGTCCAAGATAGCTTCGACCCCCAGAAAAAAGCGTTAGTCCGGAAGGCGATTCAGATGCTCCGTCAACGTTCCCAGTAAGCCCTATCCCGAGAAGATTAAACCAATGACTCCCTCCTATCCCACGCAGTCTAGCCCAGGCCCCAATTCAGCTTTGCTTGATCATATTGAAGCGACCGGTGAAGTGGACGAATGCCCAGAACTGGCACTACTCGTTGCGGAGTTGATGCAACAGGAAGCCGAACCAGGTGATTGTCCCGAAATAACATCAATCGATCCAGCAGCGATCGCCACCTATGAACAGGAACTATCGATCCAAGGGACAGCCCTGAAAAACCACTGTCGGCAGCTATACCAAGCCCTTTCGACAATCGAAACGACCCCAGAAGCATCATTCACCGGAGCACCCGCTGAAATCCAAGACCACATCGAACAAATTCAGCAGGTGATCATGCCCATTATGAATTTGAGCTATCGCTATCGAGGACTACTTCAAACGAGTGATCGCCGAGACGGCATTACCCACTGTTATTACACACGTGGTCTCAGCTACTGCACTCACTTCATTGCCCAAAAGGCCAGCGTCGCCGCGCTTACTGCAGAATTTAATACCACGCTCCGGCCGACCGTGCTTTTGGACCGGATCTACCGCTATCTTGAGCAATTGCCCAGTCTCCATGCCGCCCTGACCAATCGACTCCTGCAAACCCTGTGGGCAGAAGTCCCCAGCGAAGCTGAATCAGTTCCCCTGTCTTTTGCGCAGGCCAGCGAGTCCCTAAACCAAGAGGAAGTTTAAACCCATGAAACGTTTTGTTCGTACCGTTATCCAAGGCCTTGATACTCTGATCTTCTGGCACCGCACCGCTCCTTTCCGCCCGACTTTCTCCAAAGAACGTCTCAACAATGCCCAGTTTAAACAAGCCATCCAAGGCGATCGCCGTGATTTTAGCCGTGTGGTTTTTGTGGGGGTCGACTTTAGCCAATATTCCCTCCAGGGATTTGTGTTCTACCAGGCTGATTTTCGCCTGTCGAATTTATCTGCCCCAGGAACTAACCTAGCCGGTGCTGAGTTAACAGGAGCTCTTTTGCAGAACGTGAATTTAGCCGGCGCAAATCTGGAGAATGCCATTCTGTGCCATGCCAATCTCGAGGGTGCTAACCTTGCCAACTGTAACCTTAAAGATGCGAATCTAACTGCCGCTAACCTAAGCAATGCCCTCTTAAATCAAGCCCAGCTCACGGGGGCGATTCTTGTCCAAGCCAAGGCCCAAGGCGCGAATTTAAAAGAAATCCAGGGCCAGGGCCTCAATGCCCATGGTGCCGATTTACGAGGCGTGAATTTAAGCCAAAGTATTCTTAATGCGGCGGTGTTTAGCCAGGCACAATTGGGGGCAGCGAATATTGCCCATAGTCAATTGCAAAATAGCAATTTTGCCAAAATCCAGGCCCCTCAACTTAATGGCGTCGGCTGCGATTTATCAGGGGCTGAATTGCAAGAAGCCAACTTGCAAGGGGCCAATCTTCAGGATGCCATTTTACAGCGCACCATGTTGCAGCAGTCCAATTTAGCAGGGAGCCAGTGGGCCCGGGCCGATTTAACCAACGCTACACTCAACAGAGCGAACCTCAGTGGTTGTGTTTTTGATAATTCCAATTTAAACGGCGCAAATCTCGCAAAGGCCGCTATGAAAGAAGCCAACTTAAACCATGCCTACTGCGCGGGGATTAATGCTGCGGGTGCGAACTTAGCCGGGAGTAATCTTGCAAATGCAGACTTGCGAGATGCCAATCTTCAGGGGGCAAATTTGAGCCGTGTTAACTGTGCCTGGGCGGATTTACGGGGCGCAAATTTGTTGGGGATCCAAAGTACTGACTTGAATTTAGAAAATGCTGATTTAACGGAGGCTAGCATCTCTGGCCTAGACAATATAGCGGCAATGACCTGGCTACCAAAAGAATATAGCGTTAAAAACTCTGAATAAGTAAGACACAAATCTACTTTATCTGCTACGGGTAACTGTTTTCTCAAGAAGAACTAAGAGGCTATTTATAAAGTAAATGAATTCCTTAATTTGACCCGTTCGACTGAGCGTTTGACGACTCGACTGCCTTTGACTCGAGCTCAGGCCGAGAGTAGCTCGCCGAAGTCTCATGTCGAAGCCTAAATCCCCCAAAATGGGGGACTTTCATTCCATTGATTGCCTAAAAATTTCCCCCAGACTGGGGGCCGGGGGGCTTTATAAATCAGCTCTAACGTCGTGTTTTTTATGTGTCGATGTCTCCAGTTCGTAGCGCTTTAAAATTTTCTGGGCTTGCTGATAATGTTGTTTGATCAAGAAATCCGGTGTCAAAATCTGGATATTGTGCCCATATCTCCTCAACCACTGCATAAATTCAGGGATGGATCGCCGGGGTAATGTCACTGAGTAGTCAATATATTTAGGTTGATAACCCCTAGACGCTTTTGGGCCTTTGCGGATCTGTTGGCTGGGGTGTCGCTGTTCTGCTTCTAGGGCGATCATGGCAGCACCATCAAAAAAGCGTACTTTGACGGGAATCAACTCAGCGGTGCCTTGCAGTTCAGCCTGTTGCTCTTCTGCTGTCCCTAACCGGAGGCCCCACCCTTGTTCTAGGAGTTGATGGGCGATCGCCAATCGTTCCCGCTGTTTATTTAAACCACGCCCTTGGGGATCAATAATTCTGAAATGTTCCGCAAACCGGTTGAGGCGACCAACCACCAGACATCCGGTTTGACAGTCCTCGTAGAGGAGATACCAGGCGACATGATAAAAAATCAGTTGCAAGGGCCAGACCTGCTGCAATCCCAGATATTTTTCTGTGTAGGGGGAGCTATGGCGACTAATTTCAATTTTTTGTCCTTTCCAGATCGCGGCTTCAAGGTCTGGTAGATGATGAAATAGCGTGTGTCGGTATTCGCCCTGGGCCATCATCAGCTCTGGGTCGGTCTGATTAACAGGATGATTGAGATTTTGACGGATTGGATAGGTGGGGTCTAGGTCTTTAAAATCAAAGCCCCGCAGATAACGTTGGATCTTTTCTAAGGCTTGACGGTAGCGAAAATCTCCCAAATCGTGGGCGATCGCCCCCATACCGTTGAGCGCTAATTGAAGATCCGCCGCACTAAAGACTCCCGTCCCTAGGTAGTAGCCCCAGCGATACATCCGATTTTCAAGCACTCCATATTGCCGCAAAAAGCTAAAGTCCTTACGAATGGTCGCGAGGGAAGGATAATTTGGTTTACAGTCAATGTTTAATTCGCGGGCGATCGCCTGCCATTTTTCTTGCACAGCAGCTAAGGCATTATGGTGCCCTGCCCGATGACCCATGCCATCAACATCTGGACACCCCACCCCTGGAAAACGGATTAAGGCCGTTATTAAAATGAGTAGGCGCTCGAAACTTTTTTGGTCAGAGTAAGGATGGGCTTTAGATACTTTCGGCATGATCTTGACCTAGGACTAAAAGGTTATCTGAGAAGTATCTAAGTGTTTTTAATAAGCTCCCTACTAAATCCCCCCATTTTTGGGGATTTCATTCGCTCGACATCTGAGCAGTTCCCCCCAACTTGGGGGGCGAGGGGGGCTTTTTAGACATCTTCTAACCCACTATTTCTTCTATTGTCTACTAAAAGAAACTATTGCAACATTCCTTCTATTGATTCTTAATCAAGTGAAAAGTTCTGTTCAACGATATTGTCTTTTTCGTGATTGTGCTTGCTGACATTTGATTCAATAGAGTTTGTCTACAGTAAGGGGGATCACCATGAATAATTCGGAATGGATCAAAGTATGTTTAGCCATCATCATTATTGGTGGAGGATTTGGCGCTGCGGCGACGATCGCCGAAAACAATCAAGTTTGCCGTTATGATCGGTGCTACATAGACGGCGGCGCGAAGATGCTGGGTCGATTCTTAATTGTCGGATCTTTCGGGATCGCCATGAATATCCTGCGCTCCTAAATTAGTTAACTTTTTGACTTAAAGGCTATTTGTAAAATAAATAAATTACTTAATTTGCCCCGTTCGGCTGAGCGTTTGACGACTCGACTGAGCTCGCTGAAGTCTCACGTCGAAGCCTAAATCTCCTCACTAAAGCTCCGGAAAATGGGGGACTTTGATGACCGAAAATCTCCCCCAGACTGGGGGCCGGGGGGCTTGATCAATCAGCTCTTAGTTTGGAGTTTGAAGCGATGTATCTTTCTTCACGCGGTATTGTTGTTCGGAATTTGGCGGCGGCTCTTATTAATGGTGCCATTACCCTGGTGATTCTTTTGATTGCGCCTCTGGGTTTAGCGGCAGTGATCATGAATACTTTTTTGGTGGGTCTGTCTACATTTTTGGTTTGTAGTGCCATGGATCTTGTCAGTGCTTGGCTACTGGGAGGCGCTACACCACCCCAATCCCTGGGTGCCACGCGTCGAGGAGATCTGACCCAAACCCATCGCCAAAAAGATATTTATCCTTATCGCGATCGCCACGACCAATGAGAACGCTCTATGTGTCAGAGCAGGGTTGTTATGTGCGTCTACGGCAGGAATATCTTACTGTGTGGCGCAAGCAGGATTGTTTAACTGAAATTCAGTTGCCCCAACTTGAGCAGGTGTTGATTTTTGGGAAATCTCAGCTCTCAACCCAAGCGATCCGGGCCTGTTTATGGCGGGATATTCCCATTGTCTTCTTATCTCGAATGGGATTCTGTTACGGTCGCATCATGGCCCTAGAGCGGGGTTATCGTCATTTATCGCGTTATCAGCAAGCTCTCGCGCCAGTGGATAAGTTGACCGTCGCCCGTGCGATCGCCGGGGCCAAGCTTCAGAACAGTCGAGTTATCCTCCAGCGGCAACAGCGTAAACGGCCTCTGGAACCTGTGGCCTTTGCTATTGAGACCTTGGGTTATTTACGCCATCAGATCTCCATGGCTAATTCTGTGGAACGGATTATGGGCTTAGAAGGGGCAGCGGCAGCGAGTTATTTCAATGCTTTGGGTTATTGTCTACGCAATGAGGCTTTTCCTTTTATAGGGCGATCGCGGCGGCCACCACTAAATCCAGTCAATGCTTTACTCAGTTTTGGCTATCAAGTGTTATGGAACCATCTATTTACGCTCATCGAAATTCGTGGTCTAGACCCCTATCAAGGCTGTTTGCACCAGGGTTCAGAACGCCACGGGGCTTTGGTTTCGGATCTCATCGAAGAGTTCCGCGCTCCCCTTGTGGATAGTCTGGTTTTGTATCTCGTGAATAAAAACATCATTAAACCGGAGCATTTTATCTATCGGGATGGGGGCTGTTTTCTCAACCAAGGGGGACGCAAGGTTTATCTTTCGGCTTTTGTGCAGCAGATGGAAACGACTATTTCCCTAGAAGATCGCCAGGAACCGCGCTGGCATCTGTTGACGCGCCAGGTACGCGCTTTCCAAAATTTTGTCTACCGTCCGGTATTAGGTTATGCTCCCTACGAAATCCGCTGATGTTTTATCTGGTGGCCTATGACATTAGTGATGATAAGCGTCGCAAAAAGATCGCGGATCTAATGGAAGGTTATGGGGTACGTGTTCAATATTCTGTGTTTGAGTGTCATTTATCGCCCAAAAAGTATAAAGAGTTGAAAAAACGACTTTCGCGTTATTACAAAGAGGATCAAGGGGACAGTTTGCGGTTTTATCCGATTTCGAGTCATACTCTCTCTCAGGTGGAAATTTGGGGGTCACCTTCTCTGAGCGATCCACCTTCGTCAACGATTATTTAGCGACTGATCTAGAAAATGGCTGAAACAGTATTAACTTCATGTGATTGCTCGAAAGCTTACCTGATAAGGGTTTTAGGGATTTTTTTCTGGCCTTTTCTGTTGGAGCCTGGTAAAATTTTGCTATCGGTCGCAAATGCTCGCTGGAGTTCTCTCCGGACAAGCCTTTGAAAGGCCAGCGGTTTCTCTTCACCTGAGAAGCAAATAGATTGGAAACCCACCTTGCGAACTTCAGAGGGAATACGAAGAGTGCTAAGTTTCTCTTCACCTGAGAAGCAAATAGATTGGAAACTGATTCTGTATATCCCAATCAGCTTTATCCAACTCAGACGTTTCTCTTCACCTGAGAAGCAAATAGATTGGAAACTATGGGCTCACGCCCTGCCAGTTCACATGTTAGCCGAAGTTTCTCTTCACCTGAGAAGCAAATAGATTGGAAACTCGATTTGGAGAATAACCCAGTCTCCAATCTTCTTGACGAGTTTCTCTTCACCTGAGAAGCAAATAGATTGGAAACAAAAGGGCTATCTCAATTGATAGCCCTTTTAGATTAGCAGTTTCTCTTCACCTGAGAAGCAAATAGATTGGAAACAAGAGTGACATCAACTAAACCATTAGTTAGATCAAACATGTGTTTCTCTTCACCTGAGAAGCAAATAGATTGGAAACTGCCTTGACTTCACTGAGATAGTGCTCCAGTTCAGGTAGAAGTTTCTCTTCACCTGAGAAGCAAATAGATTGGAAACATTGAACAAGACGCGGAAATGATTGTCGGGTTCTATCGGGTTTCTCTTCACCTGAGAAGCAAATAGATTGGAAACTTGAGACGATTTTAAATCGTAATTGTACAGGGTGTTTATATGTTTCTCTTCACCTGAGAAGCAAATAGATTGGAAACGGCTCTTAAGGGCACTGCTAACATTCAAGGTATGCGCTTTGAGTTTCTCTTCACCTGAGAAGCAAATAGATTGGAAACCCTCTAAGCGATTTATATTCCTTTGCAGTGGGTTTATTGTTTCTCTTCACCTGAGAAGCAAATAGATTGGAAACATACTGAGGAGCAGCAGCAATTGTCTGCGCAACAGTTGAAGGTTTCTCTTCACCTGAGAAGCAAATAGATTGGAAACTCGCCCTGGGGTAAAGGAGAAGAACTTCCCAGAGTGTTTCTCTTCACCTGAGAAGCAAATAGATTGGAAACGAATATAAAGGCCGCTGCTCTCTTTTGATTGTTTCAAAAGTTTCTCTTCACCTGAGAAGCAAATAGATTGGAAACGCTGTCTCAAAACAGCGTGCTGTAGTGCGGGGCTTAACGCAGTTGGTTTCTCTTCACCTGAGAAGCAAATAGATTGGAAACTTTTGTTGCTTCGTAGTCATTTTGGTTTTCCTGTAAATGTGGTTTCTCTTCACCTGAGAAGCAAATAGATTGGAAACTTCTCTCATATCTGAGGGCACGTCCTCAGTTTGAATTAAGTTTCTCTTCACCTGAGAAGCAAATAGATTGGAAACATGATCAGAATAGCCTTCTTTGAGAACTCCTTGAGGGTGTTTCTCTTCACCTGAGAAGCAAATAGATTGGAAACCCGACAGGGTGGGGAGAGTCGGATTAGGAAAAGTGGGTTAGTTTCTCTTCACCTGAGAAGCAAATAGATTGGAAACAATAATCAAATAAACCTGTGCTAACAATCAATGGAACCGTTTCTCTTCACCTGAGAAGCAAATAGATTGGAAACCCCAAGCACGATCAAAATCGACACAAATGTTAGACATAGTTTCTCTTCACCTGAGAAGCAAATAGATTGGAAACTAGATCCTCTAGTGTGGGCTGCTTCTAACGAAGGTGACAATGAGTTTCTCTTCACCTGAGAAGCAAATAGATTGGAAACTCTTCTCTAGTGATAACGTTAGACATAATTTTAAGCCTGTTTCTCTTCACCTGAGAAGCAAATAGATTGGAAACGTAGTAGATTTCTTGGAAACAGACAACGCTTTCACTCAATGGTTTCTCTTCACCTGAGAAGCAAATAGATTGGAAACTATCTCTAATCTATTTGCTACCGCTCCCCTCACTGCTGAGTTTCTCTTCACCTGAGAAGCAAATAGATTGGAAACAATGAAGCCAAATAAGCTTCATTTAATCCTAAAACGGAGTATTGTTTCTCTTCACCTGAGAAGCAAATAGATTGGAAACAGTTTCTTTAGACCCCCCTGCATAATGCAGTCCCCATTGGACGTTTCTCTTCACCTGAGAAGCAAATAGATTGGAAACTTTAGATTCTAACAATCACTTCTGCAACACAATTATCTTGAATAAAGTTTCTCTTCACCTGAGAAGCAAATAGATTGGAAACCTTACCTTTCTTGAGGATAGGCTTACGGCTATAAGGTTGTTTCTCTTCACCTGAGAAGCAAATAGATTGGAAACTATTCCCAAGGTATCAGATCTAGAATCCATTCCCCTGTTTCTCTTCACCTGAGAAGCAAATAGATTGGAAACCATCTATCTCTTTTTCTATAGGTTGTACGTCAACCTCAATCCGTTTCTCTTCACCTGAGAAGCAAATAGATTGGAAACTGGAGGTAGTATGAGTCCGTCTAAAAGCCGAAAGGCGTTTCTCTTCACCTGAGAAGCAAATAGATTGGAAACTTCGCCTCTAGCGAAGACTAGGTAACCGTAGCTACCGTAGTCGTTTCTCTTCACCTGAGAAGCAAATAGATTGGAAACTTGAAGGCAGCTGTAGAACACTTCACCCCCGTCTTCGGGGGTTTCTCTTCACCTGAGAAGCAAATAGATTGGAAACTTGGAGGTTGTAACACCTCCTCCTCAATAAAGATCTGTTTCTCTTCACCTGAGAAGCAAATAGATTGGAAACTCCAAATACTTGAGAAAGCCAAAAGCCCCTAGAACTTTTTTGTTTCTCTTCACCTGAGAAGCAAATAGATTGGAAACTTGCGGCTCATGGGCTTACGGGTCATCTCTTTGTAGAGGGAAAGTTTCTCTTCACCTGAGAAGCAAATAGATTGGAAACGCACACATTTCTGCGGCTTTCTTCTTAAAAGAAGTAGGAGAAGTTTCTCTTCACCTGAGAAGCAAATAGATTGGAAACTTTACCCATGATAACTTCACCAACACGGGTGGCTTTCTTGAGGTTTCTCTTCACCTGAGAAGCAAATAGATTGGAAACGACTTTGACATCCAAAGACGTCGGATCCCACTTACGGTCAGTTTCTCTTCACCTGAGAAGCAAATAGATTGGAAACGCCTCAATAGCCGCGACGTCTTCCCAATTACACATCAAGTTTCTCTTCACCTGAGAAGCAAATAGATTGGAAACGGCAGCACCCTCGACACATTACAGGATTAAAAATCGTTTCTCTTCACCTGAGAAGCAAATAGATTGGAAACAACAGGTCGTTTTCCGTCGCCGTCTACAAAGTTGAGGTAGGTTTCTCTTCACCTGAGAAGCAAATAGATTGGAAACTCAGCCTTAAGACGAAGAGTTACATCAACTAAACCATTAATTGTTTCTCTTCACCTGAGAAGCAAATAGATTGGAAACTGGCCGTCGGGGCGCGTGGCGAGCCAGAACAGCGAGATCGACGGCGCCGCGTCGAGCGCCAGCGCGTGCTCGGTTTCTCTTCACCTGAGAAGCAAATAGATTGGAAACAACGTATTCTTCCTCCAGCCCATTGATTTGGCTGAACCTGTTTCTCTTCACCTGAGAAGCAAATAGATTGGAAACACGCAGCTCAGCATTTAGGTAATTGCTATTTACATAAATGTACGTTTCTCTTCACCTGAGAAGCAAATAGATTGGAAACAGTCATCACATGTCATTAGATGACTTAATTCATAGTAGAGTTTCTCTTCACCTGAGAAGCAAATAGATTGGAAACGCCTCAATAGCCGCGACGTCTTCCCAATTACACATCAAGTTTCTCTTCACCTGAGAAGCAAATAGATTGGAAACGGCAGCACCCTCGACACATTACAGGATTAAAAATCGTTTCTCTTCACCTGAGAAGCAAATAGATTGGAAACAACAGGTCGTTTTCCGTCGCCGTCTACAAAAGTTGAGGTAGGTTTCTCTTCACCTGAGAAGCAAATAGATTGGAAACTCAGCCTTAAGACGAAGAGTTACATCAACTAAACCATTAATTGTTTCTCTTCACCTGAGAAGCAAATAGATTGGAAACTGGCCGTCGGGGCGCGTGGCGAGCCAGAACAGCGAGATCGACGGCGCCGCGTCGAGCGCCAGCGCGTGCTCGGTTTCTCTTCACCTGAGAAGCAAATAGATTGGAAACAACGTATTCTTCCTCCAGCCCATTGATTTGGCTGAACCTGTTTCTCTTCACCTGAGAAGCAAATAGATTGGAAACACGCAGCTCAGCATTTAGGTAATTGCTATTTACATAAATGTACGTTTCTCTTCACCTGAGAAGCAAATAGATTGGAAACGCAGTAGTTACTTGGTCAAACTGTACCAAAGAATCAACCGGTTTCTCTTCACCTGAGAAGCAAATAGATTGGAAACTAGAAGTGAATAAATTAGAGATAAAACCGAACATAAGTTTCTCTTCACCTGAGAAGCAAATAGATTGGAAACAGGTTGGCCAATACGGACTTGTTACGGCGTTTCACTTGAAGTTTCTCTTCACCTGAGAAGCAAATAGATTGGAAACAAGAGCACAGCGCACGCAATTCACGCACTGTCATTGCGCTGTAATCAAGTTTCTCTTCACCTGAGAAGCAAATAGATTGGAAACCCTTTTGAGCTGTATAGTCGTATCGAACCAATCCTTTACCCGGTTTCTCTTCACCTGAGAAGCAAATAGATTGGAAACTACGGGAATTGACCTACCCGTACTGAAGAGACAGGTCATTGTTTCTCTTCACCTGAGAAGCAAATAGATTGGAAACCTCCCTGAGGAAAAACTATTCATTGCCCGTAAGAATGCTAATGCGGTTTCTCTTCACCTGAGAAGCAAATAGATTGGAAACTCTAACTGATCGGCAGTTAGCTCATATTGAGACCAATGTTTCTCTTCACCTGAGAAGCAAATAGATTGGAAACAACTCCTCTAGTTCTGGTTCGGGTTCCCGTTCAGCGACGTTTCTCTTCACCTGAGAAGCAAATAGATTGGAAACAACTCCTCTAGTTCTGGTTCGGGTTCCCGTTCAGCGACGTTTCTCTTCACCTGAGAAGCAAATAGATTGGAAACCTCCAAACAAGATTCCCTACCTTAACAACCAGGGTGGAAGTTTCTCTTCACCTGAGAAGCAAATAGATTGGAAACCTCCAAACAAGATTCCCTACCTTAACAACCAGGGTGGAAGTTTCTCTTCACCTGAGAAGCAAATAGATTGGAAACGTTGGTAAGGCAGACGCAACCCTGCCTATCATTAGCTATTGTTTCTCTTCACCTGAGAAGCAAATAGATTGGAAACAGTAGCTGTAATCATATATAAATACTTGACTAACACGATGTTTCTCTTCACCTGAGAAGCAAATAGATTGGAAACGCCGCTAATAAGTGGGGGGGACTCCAACAATTCCAGTTTCTCTTCACCTGAGAAGCAAATAGATTGGAAACTAAGTTTACCAGACGCAATACTGCGTCAATGGTGAACAAAGTTTCTCTTCACCTGAGAAGCAAATAGATTGGAAACTTGGCATGGGCCTTTAGTTGTCTCACCAAGAGCTTACGCAACTGTGGTTTCTCTTCACCTGAGAAGCAAATAGATTGGAAACCCACTTTAGTCCCTTGCGTGAGGTTCTAGCTAATCTGTTTCTCTTCACCTGAGAAGCAAATAGATTGGAAACCACTTCGTCAAAGGTGAATTGCCACAGGCGTGCCCGTAAGTTTCTCTTCACCTGAGAAGCAAATAGATTGGAAACTCTTTGGTGGTCCTATTGGAGTTGACTCTGATATTGTTTCGTTTCTCTTCACCTGAGAAGCAAATAGATTGGAAACCCTTGTACAAAGGCGTGAACATACTTTTTCTCTTCTCTCAGTTTCTCTTCACCTGAGAAGCAAATAGATTGGAAACACTCAATTCTTTATAGAATTTTTCTGATTGTGACTGAAAAAAGTTTCTCTTCACCTGAGAAGCAAATAGATTGGAAACGATTCTAGAAAATTCTTTAACCGTAGGGTCATCTTTACAAGTTTCTCTTCACCTGAGAAGCAAATAGATTGGAAACTTAACAGAAAGTAATTCATCAAGATATTCAGCCATTTCTTGTGTTTCTCTTCACCTGAGAAGCAAATAGATTGGAAACATAGTTCCATAGAAAGTCTATATGATCTACAATCTCTGGTTTCTCTTCACCTGAGAAGCAAATAGATTGGAAACTCTTTTGATAGTCATCGGGTCCAAAGCGGACTTCTGCAGTAGTTTCTCTTCACCTGAGAAGCAAATAGATTGGAAACCTCCTTACTAAACTCAGGGAAGTTTTTCTCCTTCACCGTTTCTCTTCACCTGAGAAGCAAATAGATTGGAAACAACTTGTTGAGGAAGCTCAACGCTTTAACAATAAAGTTTCTCTTCACCTGAGAAGCAAATAGATTGGAAACGGTTCAATAGCTGATCATAGGATCGATAACCCATAGCACTCATGTTTCTCTTCACCTGAGAAGCAAATAGATTGGAAACTTGGTGTAAGTCACCAAGAACTCAGCAGTAAACCAGTTTCTCTTCACCTGAGAAGCAAATAGATTGGAAACTTAAAATAGATGTTGATTTGCTTTTAATAGATCCTTATGTTTCTCTTCACCTGAGAAGCAAATAGATTGGAAACTGTTACTCGCCAACAAAGCTCAAGAGAAGCCCTCTAAGTTTCTCTTCACCTGAGAAGCAAATAGATTGGAAACCAATAAGGAGTTTGCTGGTGTTCTCTCAATCCCTGTCTCTGCTTGTTTCTCTTCACCTGAGAAGCAAATAGATTGGAAAATAATGGATATGGCGTAGCCAACTAATCTTTAGGCGCGCCATTTTTTTTCAGCAAAGCCATTCAAAATTAATCAATGATTAAAAATCTCTTTCGTTTTTTTGCCGCTTCTTCCTTCGGGCTGACACTCTTTTTTTGCTACTGGACGTACCGCGATTACGTCGAACTGGTTAAGGCAGTGGAGGCCAATCAACCCCAAGCCGAACTGCGCCACCGGATTAACGTCGGTTTCGATGGTACTTGGGCGCTCATGTGTGCCATGACCATGGTCTATAGCATTGGGAAATTAGGCGATCGCCAACCCTAAGCTTGGCTGCTGGAATGGTTCTTGGGGGCAAAATTCAAAAGGCGATCGCCCCTTAGATTGTTTTGCACCACAAATCAACAAAAAGAAAATAATTTTAGTCCCCCCAGAATTCGGCTTTATTGCTGATTAGCTAGAGTTTTGGGGTTTTGCATTAGATATTGGCTTTTGATAGTTTTCCCCGGAGCCTTTCCCTAGGATAAAGATACAGTCAGCAATTCGTCAGCATTCCAGTTGCCCTTGCCGCCGACCACATCAAGTATCCCCAGAGAACAGTCCCCATGGTTGAAACCTAGAAAAAACCCATCTATCTCCCCGGTTATGCCGCCGTGGAACAACCCTTTGGCATCGATCCCCCCAATGTTCACTGTCCCATGCTGTGGCCAAGCCACCTTTACGATCACATCAGATAGCCACAACATGACGCCCTGTGACCATTTGGCCCTGATTTACGTCGGTTCCGTGGGTGAATATGTTTACCAATCTCCCACTTTCCAAGAACGAACTGCTTCCCTGGGGGTGCCAGACCAACCCTTTAAAGAATTTCCGCAGTACCTCAACCAAGCCGGTTATGACAATCAGTTATTGCTGTTAGAGATTACCTATGGGGGGATGGCCTGTGGCCCCATCTGGTACACCGACATCTATGGCTACGACTACAGCATGATTGGCAAGGAAACTGCTGAGACAGCCTGACTCCCCTGGGCGGCTTGGATACCCAAATTGTAAATTGTTGTCCCTTTTGGGGTGAGAGAGTATCAACCGACTATGTACGAAATTGAACCCGTTGCCCGCGTGTTATCAGAAACGACCCTCTATGACACTCTCCCTGTCTTTTCACGGGCCCAGGGCCTGCTGACCCATCAGCTAAATTTTTCAACCCTCAATGAAGAGTTCGTAATTCAACGCATTATCAACAATTACCAGGAGAAGAAAGCCCAGGAACAATCCCTCTGGCGTTGGGGGGGTGCCCTTGTGGGACTCTGTTTAGGACTTGGGGATGGCTTACAGATTGGCGACATGGTTGGGTCTGCCATTGGTGCCAGTATGGGCAACCTTGTGAGTAACGAATTGAATTTGGGCGATGAAGCAAAACTGCGGGAACTAAATCTGGAATGGGTGAATACCCCTGAATCTTATATTTATCATCGGCGGCGACATCGGGGTGATGCCCTGCGGCGACTATTACTAATTTTGCCCCATCCTAATACTGGCCGACCCTGCGCGAGTTTTGGGGTGCAGTTTCCCGATGGCTATGTGGCCCACCTTGGGATTATGCGTAACTTTGATCAGCCTCTTTTTTCAATGGCTGGGAGTGGCTTTGATACCGACTGGGTTCACGAAAAACAAACTTTGGGGATGATTCCCACTGATATTGGCATGAGCTTGCCAGTAGAACTTTGGCGTAGTCAACGCCAAGACAGTTTGATCGCGATTCCCTACCGAGTTCCTCACCATTGTTTGTACTAAAAATGGAACATAACAATCCTTTAGCCAGTAAACCGACCCTCAACACCATCGAGGATAACCGTTGGCAAATATTCCAGAGTGATGCCCGTCGTCGTCGCCTCATTGCCTTCGGTGGGACAACGGTGGCGATCGCCACCGGCATGTATTTCCAGAGCGTCTGGATTTTCCTCGCCGGGGAAGCGGGTCTCTGGTTAGCCCTCAGAACTTGGAGAGTATTAAAAAAATGACCTGGCACTATGATGATCTCCCCCCGGAGGAACAAGCTTACCTTGACCAAAGATTCACGGCCCATGGCCTCGATTCTGAGCTAGCCTATGATTATCTGATCCCCGATGCGGTTAAAACCCAAGGGCCTGATGCGGTTGAAATTTTTATGCGCCAAAAGGACATCTCCCACATTTATCCCCAGAGTGATTATCTAGAATTGGCTGATCAATTAAATAATGTTTTTTTAGAAGATCCGGATCTCAATGCCGCCCGGGGCGATCGCCTGGCTACACCCGATGAAGTATGGGCTGCCCATCAAGATAATTTAGCCGACGCCTGGGAGCTGTTTGGTTAACTACATAGGAGATTTTTAGCAGTATCGCGTCTAGCCTTTGGTAAAGCTTGGTCAAATTATGTAACCCAAAAGCCAATATTTTTAATAAAGCTTCATTACGGGCTTGAATATATTGAAAATAAACACTTTAACCTCTGTAATGCCCGCAATATTAAGAATTAATAATGAATAAATGACTTGTTTTTAAAATAACAATTAGCTAAAACAATAATATTGTCTTTTTAAAACTTCCCAAAATTTTTTTCCGAAAATCGCAACACAACGCCCCCTAGACCTATACGAGGAGATTTAAACGAGTGGCAGGTAAAGCATATTGGCAAGCAAAAATTTGGGGTCTACTCCATGATCCCGCCCTCAAAGCACTCTATGGGAATCCGGGGCGTGGCGAAGAAGGGTTATGGAAAAAGCTTGCTTGTATGGAAGGCTGGGCTTCTCCGAAATCGAGCGAGGAAAAACAAGCATCTGAGCTTAGTGGCACATGGTTAGATCATGTCGGCTTATGTGATCTCATTTCTTCAGCCAGCGATCGCGGCATTATCCACTACATCGGCACAGCCGTAGACTACGGTGCAGAAGGTCTAGAGTTATCGCACCTCCTATCTGGGGAGAAATTGCCCCTCCGACTCCAAAACCACGCTGAAATCCTTGGGCAGAGCAGCAGAAAAACTTACCTAGAACAGACTGAAGCCGATCTCATTGATCAAATGCCCGCCGAAATTCGTGACGATCCTGAAGCTGCCCAGGCTTGTTTCTGGTGGCTATGGCGCTGTTTACCCCAAGCTGTCGCTGATGAATTTGGCGCAGCAAGTTTTCTAATGCCCGCCGAAACTCGCTTACCTGACGGTTCGATCTGGAGTCATGCCAGTATGACTGCTGCCTTAGCCGGAGCCTTAGCGGGATACGATACCGAGTTAGACGATATCCCAAAAGGTGGTCAAAATACCCCGAAATCTCACCCTTATCTGGCGGTGTTTACCTTTAGTCCCGTCCAGGAACTCATTAAAGCCAGTCGTAAAATGAAGGACTTTTGGGCGGGGTCATGGATTTTGCATTATCTTTCTGCGAAAGTCTGCTGGCGATTGGCCCACAAATACGGCGCAGATTGTTTTCTCTATCCCAGTCTTTATGGACAACCGCTAATTGATCATTGGCTATTGCAAAAACATTCAGAATTTGAGGACTGGATCCAGCCACCAGATGACCGTCAACTGCTCACTGCCGGATTTCCCAACGTCATCATGTTGGTGTTACCGGAAGCCCAAGTAGCTGCAGCAATGCAATCAGCAAAGAATTTCTTACTTGATGCATGGCGCGAAATTGCGAAGGAAGTCCTCGCAGAATTACAAGGCGATCGCCATTGGCAAACAAACCTGAGCGATACAGATCCCAGTTGGAAAGGCTGGCTCGATGCCCAATGGCAAACCTATTGGAGTGCGGTGGCGATCGGTGATAAAAATAGCAGCTTTAAGAGTGTTGGGATTCCTACCCAGACTTCAGACAAAAAGGCTGATCTCGAAAAATGGATCGAACAACAAAATAAAGCCTTTAATGGCAAGCTTTTCACAGATACTGAACGGGACTTTTTTGAGAAAGCGACAGCAAAATTTACCGAACAACGCAACCGTAATTATGCAGGCAGCTTAAACGCAGGCTCATGGTGGGCAGATATTTGTGGGCAGACTCGTCTCGCCCTCAATACCGTTAAAAATGCCCGTAACTGGAAACTGCCGACCGCTTTTGGCACCCGCTCTACGATCTCTGGTTTAGGGCCTGTCGTCCATCCCCAAGGCAATGGCCAACATCGTGATTGGCTCACTGAGGGAGAGGCGCAACATTATTGGCAACGGGATGCAGGCTTGTTTGATGGGATCGAGCAACTCAACGCCACTGAAACTGTTAAGCGCGGTTTAGAAAAAGTTTTACCCAAACTATTGGATCGAGATCCGACCGAATTAAAGGCTTATTATCCTGATTTAACCGTCGGCGTTGCGGGTTACCTCAAAACCCAAAGTGAGAAAAATGGAGAAGCTTTAAATCAATATCAAGATGCTTGTCGTGCGATTAGGACAAAAATTACGGCAGACCACCATGAAATCGCGAATTTTGTCCGGCAAGAGTGGGGCATTCCATGGATTGATGAGACTCATGATCCGTTATTTGAGAATTTGCCCCATCCAAGACTATTAAATGCAGGCTGGCTTGTGGAGGAGTTAGAAAACCTCGATAAGGAAGCTCAAAAAGTTTATCGTCAGGATCTACAGAACGAAATTCAGAAATTCTATCCCCAAAATAATCCCGCCAGTTGGTATGCGATCGCCGCTGGAGATGGCGATGGGATGAGCGATTGGTTGAAGGGAACAAAGATGGAAGCCTACAAAGAATATTTCCCCAAAGCTCTCAATGTTCCTAATGATTTAAAAAAAAGCTTTGACAAATTTAGCGACGAAGCAAAACGGATGGGCCCCGCCACCCACAATGCCCTAAGCCGTGCCCTCCTCGACTTTTCTAATAAACTTGCCCCCTACCTCACTGAAGAACGCTATGCCGGACGCTTGATTTACAGCGGCGGTGATGATGTCCTGGCTTATACAAATCTATGGGAATGGGATCAGTGGCTTTGGGATATCCGCCAAGCTTTTCGAGGAGATAAAGACGATTGTGGTGAATTTAATAATCAAGGTCATTACTGGCAAGCCGATCGGTTTGATCGCCCTCTTTTTACCATGGGCAAGAATGCAACTATTAGTTTTGGTTTAGTCATTGCCCATCATTCTGTTCCCTTGGCGATCGCCCTCGAAAATCTCTGGGAAGCAGAAGAAGGAGCTAAAGATCATGAATATGAAGATTTCGCCCTAGAAGGTAAGGAGAGAAAGAAAAAGAAAGATGCGGTGCAGTTGCGGGTGATCTATGGCAATGGCAATATCCTCAAAGCAACCTGTAAATTCGATACTTTCCGAGCGTGGCAACAACTCTTAGAAATCACAGGTCTGGAAGCTTCAACCTTTGAAACGGCGGCAACCCTTTTAGAACAGCATCCTATTCCGACTTCAGTGGCGATCGCCCCATGGGTCAGTGCTTTTGTGGAGCGGCGTAGCAACCTTAACGAAGAACAAAAAATCGGCTTGCAAAAATATTTAGCTCACTTTTTGCAAGAACTGTGGAATACGACCAACGCAGATGACTGGGATAAAGAATCCAAAAACTGGCTCAAAGCCGCAGCCTTTAATCTTCGTACTCGCAAAGTTTAATCGGTAATCATTATGTATTGGTACACCCTCACTCTCCTCGATATTCTGCTCCTCCGCGATGCTAAACCCTTTACTCCTGGTGAACGGGCCTGGGCTGGTAGCATCTTCCCACCCAATGGCCATACCCTTGCCGGGGCAATCCGTAGCCTCTTACCCCAAGGTCAAAAATTAAGTCTGATCGGGAGTTTATTCAGTTACAAAGAAACGCTGTATTTCCCCCGACCCCTCGGTTTTGTGGGTAGTAAACCCCTCTATCCTCTCAGTTGGCATTCGGAACGGAGTTCCCTAAACACTCAAATGCTCTGGGATAAATCCCAACCCGCTCCCCTGTCTACTCTGGAGCCGCCTCCATCAGAAAACGAACAGAAGGAAACAGAAAAACAATATCGTTCTTGGCTGCCTGCTACTGTCATCGAAACTTATTTAAAAACGGGAAACATTACCGATGATGCTTGGTTACGAGATGAAACTATCGAGGGGGAAAAACAACCCTGGGAAGTGGAGAGTCGCCCCCATAATTCTATTGAATCTGGCACGCGTCAGGTCAAGGATGCGGATGGTTATTTCGTGGAAAATGGCATTCGCTTGAAAAAGGGCTGGAGTTTGGCGATCGCCCTCGATGATACAACCCATAATCATTTGCAAACTCTATCTCAACCTTTAACTGTGCGCCTCGGTGGAGAAGGACATCGAGTCATTCTCCAACATTCCCCTAAACTCGATCAACAATGGCAAACCATACACAATACTTCTGAGCAGAATTTACAGAAAAAGGGAAAGGCGATCGCCTATTTGATCACTCCCGGTATTTTTGAGCGACCCCAAGGTAAACAATCTGTTTGTCGTCCTTACCCCTGGGAATGGAAACTCAGCCATAACGAAGATGGACAGTTTGTGAGCCTTGCCACCGAAAAAGCCATCCCGATTAGTCCCCGCATTCAACTAGAGAAAAATGGCAAAAAAAGTAGTATTCCCGCCCCCCAAGTTTTTGCCTCTCCCCCCGGCACTCTCTATTACCTAGAAGAACCTGAAGAACCCGATCACAAGCGTACCCAAAACAATCAAGCCCTCGGCTATTCCCACCTTCTTTGGGTAAATGTTCCAACGATGCAAGCTTAAGCACTCCCTGCTCCTTATCGAGCCACCAATAGATTGACCGTAAACTTTCCCAACCGACACTGATGAATATTCAATATCTTTATCTCCTCGCTCCCCTCCACACTGGCGGCACAACCCAAGAAGGGAATCTCCTCGGTATTGCCCGTGAATCCCATACTAACTTTCCCTATATTCCCTCTAGTACGATTCGTGGACGATTACGAGCCAGTTCACCTCCAACACAACGCGATCAGCTTTTTGGTAATGAGTTAAATGATGGGCAAACATCCGATGGGTCTGACAACTTAACCCAAGGTCAAATCTGGATTGGGGATGGGTCTTTACTCTGGATACCGATTCCTTCCCTCAGCCATGGGGTGATTTGGGTTAGCTGTCCGTTGCTCCTCAACCGCTATGCTCGGTTCAGTGGACATACAGGGGCTGTGCAAGAGTATTCTTGCAATTTCCTCAAGGCCGGTGAAAAAATCTATCTGAAGGATGCTATCTTCAATCCGCAAGATTTAACTGATTTTGGGGCTTGGCAAAACTTTGTCCCCCAAAGCCATCAGCAGGAAATTACCCGGGTTCTCGTACTTCCAGATCAACACTGCGCCACGGTCATTCAAATGGGACTCTGGCGACAGGTCAAAATCAAACTCGATGAACACAAAACAGTCGATGGTGGTTTTCGTTATGAAGAAGCGATTCCCCCCGATAGCCTCATGTATTTTCCCTGGGGCATCACGGCCCAGACCCATAGCAACGACGCTGATCAGGCCAGCCAAGAGTTTCGGGATCTACTCACAGACACAGATCACGAGCTGTTGCAGATCGGTGGTCAGGAAAGTCTCGGACGGGGCTTTGTTCAGAGTTTTCAGTAATTTCACATCATCATTTTGACAAAATACAAAAATTTAGCAGGAAATAATAATGCGAACTTTTGACCCACGCACCCTAAATAAGGAAGCTTTTGAAGCGCTCCAATCTTTACGCGATCGCCCAAATCAGAGTGACGCCCATCTCAAGGAGCAAAAAAATCAGGCGATGGAACTTTACACCTATCTTTCTACTTGGGGCATGATGCGCCTTAAGGCAGAGGAAAAAGCCCTCAGTCAGGAGGGGAAAAAACAAGTGGTGCAAGCTTTTTTCCAACGGCTAGAGGGTTTGTCTGGAGTAAAAAATCTCGCAGGCGATCGCGGTTTACAAACCTTAGTGGCCCTTTCTGCAGATGAATATTTAGGCTTAACAGGTCTAGGAATCGAACTGGCCAATGAGTTCGGTTTTTGGGCAAATGCCGTCTATGCAGACATCAAAGGCGCACAGTAATTCACTGAGAAATTTCACTATGGTATACAACAGACCGCAGCCACCTCGTCCCCGTCCTAACCAAAATCGTCCTCGTCCCCAAAGAAATAACCAAGGTTGTAGCGATCGCAATAATCCTCCGCCACGTAATCGAGGTGGTCACGGCGGCAGTGGCGGGAACAATAATCGTCCTCCATCTCCCTGGCTAGATCCAGACAACGAACCCACTCCAGATCGATCCGCCTCTTTTGTAGAATATTTGCGCTGGATGCGTCCTGCGGATCATAAATACAAAGATGCCACAAAAACTCAAATTCTCCAGTTAGCGACGGAGAAGACTAATTATGATCCTTACTTGAGAAGCCGGAATCAACGGATAAAACTGATTGCGGGTAATGCCAATGTCTTTGAGGTGGTCTGTCCTTGGCGAATTCGAGTCGGGGGACACCGTGGCCCAGAGAGTATTCTTTTGCCAGCTTTTGATGCCCAAGGAATCCCCTATATTCCCTCTTCCACATTGCGGGGAGTGGCGAGAACCCAAGCGATCCGTGAGGTAATGGCCAACAAAAACTGTCACTGGGCAGACGCTGAAAAAGATTCCCTCATCGTCCGGCATTTTGGAGCTCTGGATGCGGAAGGGGCGGATAAAGCCGGAAAAATCGTTTTTTTGGATGCCTACCCCGTTGCCGATCGGTGCCAGGTTGAGATAGACATGGCCAATAATATCTGGAGTTGGGCAGGAAATGACCTCAACTATTCTCCCAACCCGAACCCTTTTCTCTCCCTGAAGGAAACAACTTTTCTGATTGGTCTCAGGCTCATCTCTGGGGAAACCAATCAGCAACTGCTTCAACAGGTCAAGAATTGGCTGATTGCGGGTCTGGCGAATGGAGCTGGTTCCCAGGTAAACACGGGCTATGGGCAACTGGTCACCAAAGCTTTAGCGAAGTCAGACCAGGAATTTCTGAGGGTGAAGTTTGCCTTAGAAGGTCAGCTTATCCATGGTTATCAAAAACCAGGTCAGTGGCAATGGAATGATCGGCGTAATGAGTGGCAAGCGCGGGGCAGCAATCAAGCGGAAGTTAGACCAACTGCTTTTAAGTCGATGTTGCGTTATTGGTTCCGGGTGTTTGCTCTTGGGGTTATGGCTCCGAAGCTGGCTCAAGATTGGGAAGGGAAAATCTTTGGGGCTATTTCTCCAACTCAATCCCATGGTTATTTGCGGGTGAATATCATCGAGGGCAAAGTGACCCAAAGAGAAGCACGATCCTCCCATCAGGGTAGAAATGATCCCTGCGGTGAAATGGAGGGTATGGTGACTTTTTCTTGGTCGCCGGAAGCGCCCCAAAATCGTGGGTCTGCAGAAAAACTGGTGAAAAATTTGGCTTGGCTGATGTTTAATTTGGGTGGCTTAGGTCAGGGAGCAAGGCGGCCTTGTTATTCCAGAAAAAATAGTGCTAGCCAGCGGGCTCCTTGGTGGCGGGGTTCAACGTTTTATCTGGAGTCAGATCCTTGGCACGATCCCGAAAATCTTTCACCGAAGGAATATGCCAGTTTGTTTAAGCGGCGACTCAGAGATTTTTACACGGCTTTAGGAGAGGTGACCCAGGGGCAAGTTATGCCTGAACGACTCCAAACTTGCGGCATGGTGAACGTTTCTACTTGGCAGGAGGCGGCTGATGTGAATTGTTGCATTGTGGTGGCGAGGGGTGAAGAAGATTTTGGGAAACCTTTTGCTCTGGCGCAACTGCATCACCAACGTTTTAAGGTCCAGGGTCGTAATGGTTTGGACTATGACGGTAATCTGTGCGGCCAGGTTGGCGGTCGCGGTGGGGTAAAGCCTTCACCAGTCTGGATTGCGGATGTGGGAGATGATTATCAGGTTGTCACCATTTTTGGGGCGACAGCTGCACCGCGACAGGATTATCTTCAAGCACTCCGAGATGCTGGAGCGATCCAGGTGTTTCCACTAGGAGGGAGGGGCTAGAGAATGCGACTGATCAGGAAAATGCCTGAAAGAGTAATGTTTCCGTTGAAACCCGCGACTGCTCATGTGGCAAAAATTTCTCTTTACCTGGAAAGTGAATAAATTAGCAAAATAATTATTTGGGATGTGTGATGAAAACATCCCTATTTTTTTAAATTAAGAACTAAGCGATATTACAGAAAATCAAAATTAATGAAAAAATACTTGGTGATTACGATTGGTACAAGAGATTTGATGTTCCGAGCTAATGACAACATCTGGTATAACGTAGGGAATGATCGCCAAAAAGATGACATCATCAGCGAACAAAACCAAGTCACCGCCAGCTTGGGCCTAGACTGGGAAGAATATAAGTCTTTTCGGAAACTGAGCCATTACCTCTGGGAAAACTATGTAACCTATGGCGATCGGCTACTGCCCGCCATTTGGGGACAACTGCTCACCGACCTAAAACCAGATCTTGAGACCATTTATCTCATCGGTACCAACCAACCCCAAGCCCTACCCCGACATCAAGAAAAAGATACCCTCTATGCTGCCGAGATTTTAAGAGCTTACTGTGAAAACCAAGGACTTGCCGCTGAAGTGATTTCGCTAGGCAGTGACAAGATCAACCCCACCGACTTCGACCAAATGCTGCAGTGGTGGCAACAGACTTTGACAGAAACAATCAAGGTAGGCGATCGGCCTGTGGTCCTCTGCCTTAAGGGAGGAATTGGCCAAACCGCCGAAGCCGGACGCATTGCTGCCCTGGGTACCTATGGCGAACAAGTGGCCTTCTATGACGCTATCGAAAAACCAGAACTCAACCGACAGGGCATCCCTTCCCCTTACATTGGGCCAAGCCTGGGCACCAACTACCTTTGGAGTCGCGTCCAGAAACAAGCCTTAGCACTCCTCCAGAGTCATAGCTACACCGCCGCCGAAGCTCTATTGCGTCCCTATTTCAAACAAGATCCCCAAGGCTGGTCTGCAACCCCCAATCTCCTCAAAGGGGCGATCGCCTGGAACCAAGGACAATTTCAGGCCTTTGTTAAACTCGCAGAATCCGCCCTAGACCGAAACCAAATCAAACAAACAGAAACCTATTGGTGGCAAGCCTACGAACAAGCCTATACCGCTGTGGTACGCCTAAAGCAAAACAACACCACTGAAGCTATGCAGCACAGTTTTCGTGCCGTAGAAGGGTTACTCTATGAATGGCTGCAAGCAAAACTAAGCAAGCATCTCGCCGTAGCTCACAGTGACGGATATCTGTTAATCAAATGCTCCATCCTTGAAGAATATCCAGCCTTGCGATCGCTATTTATCCATAATGCAAGAACAATCCAAGCCCGATTACACGTTTTGGCCGAACTCGTTGCTCAGGTTCAGCCAGCAACTTTTAATAGTGAAGCATTTCGCGCATGGAACAACAGAAAAGCAAGCACTACACGCAACGAAGTTTCCCATAAATTAGGCGGTATTTCCGAACAAAAATTATTCCAATCCTGGGGACATGATTTACGCACTATCCAAGACTGGGAAAAGCGCATTTTAGATTGTCTGAACCAAATTACAGGAAAGTCTTTCTATGGATTCCAGAATGCCAGTCTGTTCCCTGTGGTGCAATATCAAATTCAAACAGCAATTAGAAATTATAGTCCCACATTAAGATAAAAAATAAACCTACATAGCGAAAATTAAATTATTATCTACATTCTTCTTTGAGAAATCAAATAAAAATCGTGTTTATTTTAATCGGCGCACCAGCATCTGGTAAATCATATATTGCTGCATGCATTCTTCGTGAAAATCCAGATTATGGACTGATATCCACTGATAACTTACGTTACCAGCTATTTAATGACGAAGCTATCCAAGGAGATTGGAGTTTAATTGAAAAAGAAATCTTTAATCAAATCACAGAAGGATTAAAAAATAATCAAAATATTATTTACGATGCCACCAATGCCAAACGAGCATGGCGTCTTTCATTTATCCAAAAACTGAGAAAAGCCCTAGGCCAGGATATAGAGATTATCGGCTGGCATCTGAAGACTCCTTTAGCAGTCTGTAAAACTTGGAATAGTGAGCGTTCCCGACAAGTCCCAGAAGAAGTGATTGAAGAATATTACTTAGCCCTCAAACAATTTCCTCCCATTGCTGCAGAAGGATTTACCGCCGTTTACGATGTGCCCTACAAAGACGGAGCATTAGATCTGAGTGTCTTTGAAAAAAAATTAAGTCAACTCAGCAAAACCCAAATCAATCGAAGTAACCGTACTAAACACCGGAAAGTGGAATACCATCAATATTCTCGCCTACTAGACTTTGAGCGGTTAATGTACCTGATTAGTCTACTGATTCAATATCCAGGTCTTGGTAACCTCCAGCAGACCGACCCAGAATTATTGCAGGAGATTTTAGGAGAAACCGAAACATTTACTCAAGCCGCCGAAGAGATTGCCGCTGTCCTTAGTCATACCCAACACTCAATTTATGCAGATATTCCCGCGCTCCAAAAAAATTTAACATGGCTGACCGATAATCACATCATCGGCCAGATTGAGATCAACAGTGATTTACAACTAGACACTATTGAACTAGCGGAAAACGAGCATACCCATCCTTACTCAGACCGCGAACCATTCACTCGCCTAATCAATACCATTCGCTTTATTGTCAATAATCCCTTCCTTTACGATTCGACACAGGGCAGCCTAGGAACCCTAGTAGAAGCAATGGAGAGCCAAAATATTGTCCATTTTGGGTCGTCTAGCAGTATTCGCAAAGATTTTGAAAAAATCCTTAAATCCTATGGCATCTTACCCAAACGACCCATGAAAAAAGGCTACTATATTGGTACAGGCATCCTATCAGAGAATGACTTGCTTGAGGTTTATCAGTTACTCCAAGCCCAAGTGCAAAGCCTAGAAGATCCCCTAGCCATAGAACTTTATCAACGGTTCCAAGAGCGTCTGGGCAATCTAGGACAGTTACCCCGAAGTCCCTACCCAGTGCGGGCAATCCATAATCGTAGCATCGTAGACTTAACCCAATTAGCGTCTACTGCCCTACCTGCCAGAATCCAAGACGTAGAACGAGCCATTATTACAGGCAGAGCCTTGGAACTAAGCCGAATGCCCAATGGTGGACGCTTCGCAAATACCCCAAACCCAGAGGGTATATTTATCGCCTATCCCATCCAAATTGTCTTCCATGACATTGCTTGGTATTTAGGATTTGAAATCCTCGAAGGAGAACAAACCGGTCTCTTGTCCTTTGAACGCATCGATCGCCTCCGACTGGTGCGAGAACTACCCCAACACCGTTCTCAAGCAGAACAGAACTTAGCCCTAGAAAAACTAACAAAGTTGATTCAGAGTAGCGGCAGTATTTTCATTGGGAACCGCGTCGCTGACCAAAAAAAGTACCTGAGCAAAGAAAAAGGCATCAAGAAAACCGTCGAAATTAAACTTGAGCTGCTGTGCACAGAGCCTATCTTTCGTTTTATTAGCGAAGGAAATCAACGTTTCCCGAAAAGTCAGATGAAAATGTCGCGTCGCATTAGCGGCCCCTCTGCTAACCGAACCCAATCACCTTATACTCTGCCAGCCTCAACTGATAAAACACATCCCCACCGATTTCAGGTCACCTTACCCAAGTGGGCCTTGCATGACATTAATTTACTACGTTGGATTGTGGGCTTTGGCGAACAAGTGAAGGTAGTAAACCCCCCAGAACTAGTTGAGATTATCAAAAAGCATGGAGAAGGAATCGTTAAAACCTATGAAATAACAGCGTAAATTCGTCGTTCGCATTAAACTACCTGACAGCTTATTTTTCCACCCCTACACTGCAAAGAGTCGATGGAAGGGAGACGGAAAGATGAAACTAAATCAGACGATGAAGGCGGTAATCGATGCGACCATTGCGAAGCAGTACGAACAACAAAATACCTGTGAGGTATGGCGAAAAATAGTGATGCGTAAAGATGATGCGGCCCAGCGCTATCACATTCTGCGTCAGGGTAAAGCAGACTTTGTGGCTGGGGAAGCAGGTCTGAGTCCATTACAGACAGTCATTTTATACTGTCGCCACTATATGCAAATGCACCTAGCCAGTAGCCGCTACCTGTTTAAGCTATTCAGCATGGCAAAATCAACCGTCGACTACCCTTTACATACCGACGGGGTAACAATGATTGACTTTGGTTGTGGCCCCATGACCTCTGGTCTGGCCTTAGCTACTCATATCCAGGAGCTCCATCAGAAAAAAGCCACCATCAACTACATCGGCATCGACCACTCAGCCGCCATGCTGGAAATGGCAGCAGTCTTTAGCGATCGCCGCGAACTCTTTCATCCTGCATCTAATTTCCAGTTCCTGCAAAAGTGTCATCATGCAGAAGAGCTCATTGAAATTATCAACCAACAGGAAAAGGGTGGTCAGCAATCAACCATCATCTTCAACTTCTCCTATCTATTTGCGAGTGAGACCCTCGATCAAAAGCAGTTAGCCTGCATCATTAATGGACTGCTCCAATACTTTCGAGAAAAAAAGATCGTTTTCTTCTTTCAAAATCCCCCAGGAGATTACCTCAATAAAAAATGGATTCTCTTCAAAGAAGAATTATCTTTTAATCTGGAAAGTACCACAAACCAGATTTTGGTACCTTACTACGAATATCAATTTTTCAAAACAAATAAAGTAGATGTGCCAAAACGAGCGATAAATCTATACTATGAAATCCTAAGAAATTATTAAATCTAACAAATTTAAAATGGGGGATAACAATATGAATTCTAACCTTAATGATCAGCAATTAGAGTTGTTTGCATCGGTCACAATCAACGAACCTCAAATACCAGGATTACAATACATCGAAGAATTTATTGATAAACAAACAGAACAAGAACTCTTAAATCTAATCGACCAGCAGCAATGGTTGATGGATTTAAAGCGTCGCGTCCAGCACTATGGGTATAAATATGATTATAGAACTAAGAAAATTGATTATTCGATGTACCTGGGTATTCTACCTGATTGGTTATTCCCCATCATTGAGCAAATGGTTTCTTTAAACTTGATCTCTGAGCTTCCAGATCAGGCAATTGTTAATGAATATCTCCCTGGTCAAGGAATTACATCTCATGTTGATTGTAAGCCCTGTTTTACAGATACGATCATTTCCCTGAGTTTAAACGCACCATGCATAATGAATTTTGATAGTATCGTTAACAATGAACGGCAATCAAAATTACTCAAACCTAGAAGTTTAGTGATATTGCAAGGAGAATCTCGATATCTCTGGAAGCATGGGATCCCACCCCGTAAGAGTGACCAGTGGAACGGTCAAAAAATTATGCGTGATCGCCGCATTTCAATTACTTTTAGAAAAGTGATTATTTAGAAAGTGTTTTTATTTAAAATCATTATTAATCTTGTCTGATGCAATGTTTTGAGTAATCTTTAATTATTTTTTGGCCATGCAAATACCAATTTCACCACGTCCTAAATATTATCCAGTGAAACTTGAGTTTCCTAATCCTGTGACTCATAAATCTATCCTCTCCCAGCAGCAGATTTCTAATAAAGCTTTTTTTCTTCTGAAATGTGCCTTGATTTGTGATGCAAAAGATCTCCATGGCACAGCAATTGTGACCCAGGATTTACAGCAACGAGCCCACTTAAATGCAAGCCTTATCACGATTTCTAGCTTTGTGAATACCCTTGGCATTGCACCATTTGTTTTTCTTGCTCTGAGTGGCTTTGGGCTTTTTTTATCCCCCGTAGCAGCCATGGTTGTCTTGGGAGGAATTAATGCAGCATCCAATCACTGTGGGGCGCTCGCCGCGAGACACGCGCCAGGTTATCGGGCGAATGCTTGGTGTGGTCTAGGAGGATTTTTGATGATTAATACTCTTTTGACCGTATTTACGGGGCCAGGCATTGTGATGTTCACTAATCAACCTGCTGTGAGGCAAACATTAGCCGGAACGGTCATTCACGAACAACGGGAACGATTGGACGTTCTTAAGCAACCTGCTGAACTGGATGAACTCAAGGCTGAGATTAATGAATCTAAAGCACTCCTGCAGCAAATTGTCGTGCAGGAAGGGGAAGTTGCTTCCCGGCAAAATCCTGAATGGCAGCGGCTTCAGCTCAGCCTTTATGGCTCCTATGAAGAGCGAAATACCGATTGGACGATGGTAAAAACCCCTAATTTGCCCCTGACCCAAAAGCTTGAACGCCTTGAAACAGAAAATATGGCCGCTTATGAAGCCGCCAGTACCACATTGGATGAAGCCCTAAGCCGACGTATTGAATACGGGGATGATGTGCAGTTTCTCCAGGCAGAAATGCCCCGACACTTTGAAAGCAAGTTTCAGCCTGATCACAACCTGAAATCTCCCACTGATGGAGTGGCGATCGCCACTCAATTATTTATCAATGATTTCAAAATGGGTCGTTTTGAACAACTGGCCTTTCCGATGTTGATGGCGGGAATTTCCGTTGTTTTGAGTGCTACGGCCTGCCTATTGACCTACAGTTTTGCCCGGAGCCCCGCTGTCCAGGATAGCCTTGACCCCAAGAAAAAGGCTTTAGTCCAAAAGGCCGTGCATATCCTCCGCCAGCGTCATTACCAGGCTCAAGGAGCTAAGGAGGAAATCCACCATGATCAGTAACTATCCGACTCAATCTCAGTATGGGCCAGACCTTGCGACCCTTGATCACATTGAAGCCACTGGTGAGGTCTATCATTCCTGGGAAGTGATGGAATTAATTCAAGTGCTTGAACAACAAGTCCAAGAGGAACTCGAAGCCCGCGATCGCCAAAAACGAGAACAGCAGGCCCAAGAGGAACTCGAAGCGCTGGAACAGCAAAAACATCTCCAGCAAAAATTAGCTGAACTAGAAGAACTGCAATCTCAAAAACAAGACCAGCAAGTCTTAGGAGAGTTTGAGCAACAAGGTTTAGATACACAAAGTAACGACGCTGTTCCTGGAGCTGTTGATTCAGCGATGGTTACAACCTACGAAGAGGAGCTAATGGCTTTAGGAGCACATCTCAAACAGCACTGCCAAGATTTATTCCAAGCCTTAACCCCCATCACAGAAACCCCAGTGGTGCAATTCCCTAGCACTCCGGCAGAGGTTCAAAATCACATTGACCAAATTCATCAAATTATTATGCCGCTGCTGAATTTAACCTACAAATATCAAGAATTTCTGGTGGCGACAGATCGTCGAGATGGCATTACCCATTGTTACTATCAGCGGGGATTAAACTACTGTGCCAATTATCTCGCTCAGCGGGCTACCCTAGCCACCTTGACGACGGAATTTAAAATAGCATTCCGGCCGGCGATCGCCCTAGAACGAATTTATCGTTATCTCGATCAATTGCCCAGTCTTTATTATTCCTTGACTAATCGACTGCTGCAAACGCTTTGGGCACAGATATCTGAGACATATTTGCCCCCTGAAGCGCCCGATATCTTAACCCCTGAAGTTCTGACTCCAGAATATTTACCTGAAGAGGCAGTGAAAACAAATGAAATCCTTGATGCGTAGTATTATTCGAAATCTTGATGTTCTTATTTTTTGGCATCATACAGCCCCCTTTCGCCCTACTTTTTCCAAAGAGCGTCTCAATGATGCTCAGTTTCAACAAGCGATCCAAGGTGATCGCCGTGACTTTAGTCGAGTGGTATTTGTAGGGGTAGACTTTAGCCAATATTCCCTCCAGGGATTTGTATTTTACCAAGCAGATTTTCGCTTATCTAACCTATCTGCTCCTGGTATTAACCTAGCTGGAGCAGAATTAACCGGTGCTTTTCTCCAAAATATGAACTTAGCCGGAGCAAATCTCGAAAATGCGGTTCTGTGCCATGCAAACCTTGAAGGCGCTAACCTCTCCAATTGCAACCTCAAAGATGCCAACTTGAGTAGAGCAAACCTAACCAATGCTCTGTTAAATCAGGCTCAACTGACTGGAGCGACGCTAGTGCGAGCCAAAGCCCAAGCCGCTAATCTTAAAGAAATTCAAGGGGAGGGGCTCAATGCTCACCAGGCAGATTTACGTGGTGCCAACCTCAGCGAGAGTATTCTTAATGGTTCAGTGCTAACTCGGGCTCAGTTAGACGGAGCCAATATTGCCCACAGCGAATTGCGGAGCAGTAACCTTGCTGGGATTCAAGCTCCTCAGCTTAATGGAGTTGGTTGCGATCTATCCGCAGCAGCATTACAAAAGGCAAATCTCCAAGGCGCAAATCTCCAGGATGCGATTGTGCAACGTACCATGTTGCAGCAGTCAAATTTGGCGGGGATTCAGTGGGCGCGGGCAGATCTGGCCTATGCCACTTTGAGTGGCGCAAATCTCAGTGATGGTGTCTTTGATAATGCCAACTTGGAAGGGGTCAACTTAGCAAAAGCTGTGTTGACAGAAAGTAATTTAAACCATGCTTATTGTGCAGGGATCAATGCAACACGGGCAAATTTAGCAGGTACTAACTTCGCCAGTGCTGACCTCCGTAATGCGAATCTCCAGGGGGCCGATCTGAGCGGTGCTAACTGTGTTTGGGCTGATTTGCGGGGAGCAAATTTATTAGGCACCAAAAGTGCTGGCTTGAGTCTGGAAAATGCCGATCTAACCGAGGCCAGCGTTTCTGGATTAGACAGCGTCGGCGCTACGACCTGGCTTCCCAAGGAACATGCGATACAAAACTGATCACTGAAAAGGCCATGTGTTTCTGGGATTGGGAATTGAGCATCACGAGGTTTAATAGAAAGTGTAAGTTTCAGATAGATCCAAGCAAAAGCTCAACCAAAATTTTTTCCCTATCTATACCTAGTCTGAGCATACCGTACCGGAATAGCAACAATGCCCTCTACCAAAGGATCAATAGCTCGTTGATTAGGACTCAATAATTTTTTCTTAGTTTTATTTTTAATTAGTCATGAACGATAAACGCCAACAACTCCAAGAACTACAGATACTACGGGACGAAAACCTAATTAGTGAAGCAGAATTCTTTAAGCTCAGACAAGACATTCTCTCCAGTAACTCCCTTCAACCCCAAACGAACCTTGATCGTCTTGCCCGGAAAAAAATTTGGGTCGTAGTTCTGTGGGCACTATTTGTTCCCATTGGGGCCTATGCCTATACTCGTCGTTGGAAGGCTTTTTTCATCACCTTTGCCTGTCTAGCTGCTCTAGGGGGATTTATTGGAGTAGCAAGCGAAGATGTTGAAGAGGCGATCGCCAATGCCTTTGCCCTTGGTTCCATCGCTGGGCCTTTGGCAGCAGGAGTTGATAATGGCGTTGCGATCAGTCGTGCCCGGGAAAATAAACCAGATTGGAGCTAAACCAAAGTGCTCGATTGCTCTGGGAGTCCTACGGGCGAGATAAATTTTATGAACTTTATGAATTTGATCGAGGTCAATGGAAATGCGACAAATACAACTGACGCGCCAAGCCATTCAAGATTTACGTAATTTACAGAGCACAGGTTCCCTGAAAGTGCCTGAACGCTTATTTGAGCGGCTTACAGAAACGCCCGATGATAGTAATTTTCCTAATACAATTCACTTTTCAGGCGGAGGTTGTGCAGACCATTGGCGATCGCGTCTCGATCTAGGTGGTGGGAGTTCCCTAAGGTTGATTTGGACTCTCAATCAAGAGGATAGTTCGATCCGAATTCTATATGCTGCGCAACGTGACGATGATACCTACAGCATCGATATCAGGGCACTGCCTCGAGAACCCGCCTATACCTGGAATGGAGAGAAGGGCATCGATTGGTCTTTTTTTCTGAACGGCCACTATAACTACAGCCCCGTGATGACCCAAGCCCAAAAATCGACTAGCGATCAAATTGGTCAACACACAGCAGTGAGCCACTATGGAGAAAATCCCCGGATTGGCTTTTTCGCCCATATTACCCAAAGTCCCCCAGGCACAGGGAAAACGGTCACTGCCGCACTACGGGCCTGCGACCTATACGGAATGGGGTGGAATGTTCTTTTTCTGTTGCCCCAGAGCTTACTCGAAGAGGTTAAAGAATTCCATTGCCTGCAATCTATTCCTTCGGATATGTCCCAGGGATTTTTCTATGGCACGTTTCAAGACTGGGTCAAACATGCCTCTCCAGAGAGCGAATCCTCGATATTATCCCCAGATGAGGAGCTAGAAATTCTCAAACGGCTGGCTCAAAGGGCTGAACAGTCCCAAGCTAGCCTGAATTTTCAGGGCATTAGACAAAGAGATCTGATCCTTTATCAATCCTTTGTTCTAAAACAGGACTCGGATCAAACCAAAAATTCGGTCTACCGAGAAAATGCTGATCGAATCGAGGTACTTAAACGAATTTCTCCGGAATGGTGGGACCAAGCATGCAAAGATATTAATAAATTATCCCGCTCAGATATTGCAACTCGGCTCTGTGAGCAATGGGAGCAAACTCCGGTCACCCTTCCCTCCAAGGATAGAGGCGGCATCACTGTAATTATTGATGAGTCCCAAGATTATCTGCTGAGTGAATTAGAGGCGATTAAAAAGCTTTGTCGCGGTTGGCAGAAAGCTGGTCAACCGACCTATCTGTGGTTGCTGGGTGATCTCAATCAAAGAATTATGCCAGTTGATTTTGATTGGGGTGCCTTGGAACTCGTTAATGTGCAGGAACCGGATTGGAAGTGTTTCCGCAATTCAAAACGCATCCTTGAATTTAGCAATTTATTCTTGGCACCAGCGTCAGAAAATGCGAGGCAAAATAAGGCGCGTTGTCCCTATCAACCGACTGAAGCTGACTATGCCTACAAAACAGGAGAGAAGGTAAAGCTGATCAAGTACCCATCTCCATTGGAGGCAGAAGTTTTTTTGGAAAAACTCTGTCAGTCTTTGGGGCGAAAAACCAAGGCTATTGAAGCAAGTAAATCATTGATCTATAAACTCGTTAGTCGGATTAAGGTTTTATATGCTGAAACCTATCAATCGAAATATAACGACCAATTAGAATTTCTCAATGTCCATGAGGTGAAGGGACGGGAATTCGATACATCTGTGGTTTTCAATGCTTTTAAAACGACCACGCCGGAACCCACCTCAGAGGACTGGTGGCAATGGGTATACGCTTTTGACTAGAACCCGTTCTCGGCTTCGTGATTGTCATCACTGAAGCGCAATATAAACTCCTTTTGCGGTATCTGCCGAATTTGCCAGCAGTCTGTGAGTCGATTGATTATCGGGACGCATCAGCCATTGACAATTTAATCCACTGGCTACAAGCAGAGGATGATGAATTGATTCTTGCTTTGCAGAAAAAAAATATCATTCGTCAATATCTTCTCGATGCTTTGCAACTGGAGTCGGTGCTGATTTACCGGGATATGTATGAAGTCCTGGATCAAATTAACTTTAAGGGGGAAGAACGCAGCCTCCTTGAGCGGGAGATGATTCTATGCCTCCAGCAACGATCCTTAGAGGAGCTCAAGGTGAAGTTAGCACTTTTGGATACAGAGCAAGTGAATCCTTTACTCCAAAGTCTTATTCTCCGGGCGATGGGAAATTACTGGGATGGGGCACGTAGGATAACAAGCCTCAAACAGACTCATTCAGCTGAATATGACAGGATTATGGAGGCGATCGCCCATGATCTTGAGGCTGTGAATCTATTTGTTGAAGCGGCAAGACTTAGATTTCAAATGCGGCAGATCCCCTATCCTAAACATCTACCCCTGCCGGAGATTGCTCAAGCCGAAGGCAATCTGATCACAGCTTTAGTAAAGATTCTCAAATCCCAAGACAACGTTTATACACAAGGAAATTAACCCGATTATGAATCCTCAAAATATGACACACAATCATCCAGCAGTCCTCAAGGATAACGATACCTTAATGGCATTGGGTGAACTGGAAAAAATGTTGAAGCACGCGATCACTAAGGCCGAAAATTTATTGGCAAAAGCCTGGGATCGGGATGAGATTCAGCAGGTGATGGCAGAAATCGCAGCCGCACGACAGACCCTAAAATCAGCCAACGAGGCTTTGCATGACCACCAAGAGCGCGGTCAAGATCGCTTACAGGAACTCAGCTCTGGAACAGCCAAAGCCCAGGCCATATTTCAGGAACTTAAGGAGATCATTAACCAGGCAGAAAAGACCCACTCCCAACTAGAATCGCAAAAAGAAACAGGCGATCGCTATCTTGAATCTCTTGGTACTTTGACGCAAAAACAGCGAGAGTACAAGGTTGATTTTGCCAAAACAAATCAAACATTAGAGGCCGCAGAAAATCTGATTTCGGCGCTAGATCATAAATACGAGGCACTAGTTGATGTCGAAGCCCACATTCTTGAATTATTGAAATGCCTCGATGGTTACCAGTCTATTCAAGAGTTGATTTTGTCTATTCAGGCGGCGACGGAAAAACTACAAGCAGAACAAATAATGGCTAGGGATGTTATTAAGCAAATGGCCAGTCTCCAGGAACAGTTTGATCACCTAATCCAGACCCAAAGCCTCAATGACCGAGAATATCAAATGCAGATAGAAAGGCTTAATGAGCAGGTGCAGTATCTCATCCAGGCCCAACGCTCCCCCTGGTGGTGGCCTGGTAACTGGTGGTGGAAAAGAAGAGCTACTTTTACGCCAAAACGTTTTTGAGTTGTTAACCTAGACCAAATACTGGATGGGGGGCAGCAGCAAGAATTTTTGAGGAGGGAGAGAGAACGAAATAATTGGTTTTATGCTCTCTCTCCCTATCTGTCAGGGGTTTTACACAAAAATGAGACGATAACTCTTCTGTTGACGGTCAATTTCTCTGTAAAGGAAATCAACCCATTGGTTTTGGCTAGGGAAGTGCTTTGGATCTAGGCAGAGTACCCAGTAAGCTTGAATCCCTAACTGGCGACGCACCTGAAAATAGGCGGCTTGATTAGCCTTGTTCAAAGTTTTGTAAGCTTGGAACTCATTGGGTACTAGACATACACCGACCCGGATCTTTTCGCCCATCTGATTTTCCAGACAGAGAACCGCATCAATTTTAAGCAGATCCCAAAAAGTATGGGGATCTTCAGGATCTTGACGCTTGGCGATCGCCTTTTCAAGTTCCCAAGAGAGATGGGTCTGTACCAAGTTACTAACCTTGGGAAAGGCGAGATCGGGATGTGAATTGTCTAAAACTTGGAGGCGGGCGGCGATGGAGCGGAACTGGAGATTTAGTAGAGACATACTGGTTTTTCCTCTTTGGAAGTTACGTATAGGCGCAGCAATGGTTCTGCAACCTTTGAAACTTCTGTGGGAAAAACGATGTTGCTCTAGCTCATCTACTAAATCAGTGGTTTGAATGACGAGATAACCACGTGAAAATAATATAGCACGACCTCTAAGTCATTTCTACAGACTGAGACTATTTTTTTGAGCTTTTAGGCAAATTTGGATTAAGTTCCGAAGCAACGGCTCCCCAATGCTCATTAGTCTGAGGGAAGAGGAATATTCTTCAAAGGTTGCGGGATCAAATGTAACTGTTTCGGTTTTTGACTTTTGAGTCAGTAACCACTGACGCGCACCTTCGCTGTCCCTGGAGGGAGTACCTTTGTTTGCAAAAGAAATTCCGGCTTGTTTCAGGCTTGGAGAGGTTGTAAGCCACCGTTCCAGATCCTGCCAGGACAAAGGAGAGGGTGGTTGGGGTTGATGAATGCTGGCAAGATCAGCTTCTACATCCATCTGCACCATGTCATCGAGGGTTACCTGTAGTGGTGGAGCATCTAATTCATGGTCAAAATCCGAAAAGAGTACGTCGGCTTCTTGGGGGTCGGCGCTCATGGTTGCCCGTTCGATCAGGGTCGGGACTTTGGCCAGGATGGGTTGGAGGCTACCAACAACCGATGAAAAGGCGTGAATGCGATCGCGGAGGCGCTGATAGACTCTGGCTTCCACGGTGCCGTCGTAATAGAAGTTGTGGATGATGACCCTGGGGAAAGTTTGACCGATGCGATCAATCCGGCCAATTCGCTGTTCGACACGCATCGGGTTCCAAGGCATATCGTAGTTAATCAATACGCCGCAGGTTTGCAGGTTCAACCCTTCACTGGCGGATTCAGTACAGAGCAGAATTTTTATTTCCCCCTGGCGAAATTCCCGCTTGATTCGTTCTTTGGGGACAGTGCGCCATTCGCCATCGATTAGCTTTTCGCCACTGCGACCGGAGTAACAAGCAACCTGGGTGTCATAGATATGCCGCAGTTCTCCCCGCAGAAAGTCCAGGGTATCGGTGTATTGGGTGAAGATGATGGCACTATCGCGATTTTGGAACTCTTGGCGGAGGATGGTGAGCAGGTGGGCAAATTTGGTATCTTCTCCGGTGTTTTCAAATTGGCGCAGCAGTTCTTCGAGGAATTCGATTTCCTTGGGGTGAATCTCCTCCATAAAACTTTCAAGACCGTCAATGATGGCATCATCTTGGTCTTCGAGTTCCAGAAAATCATCATCGCTCAAACCACTACCTTGCTGAGTAATCAACGCATCTAGGCGGCGCTGTAGAGATTCACGGATAGCGTAGAAGGAACTGGTCAATCGTTTGCGGTACAGGGTCATTAAAAACCCCAGGGCTTTACGATTTTCCTTTTGGGCAAGGCGATAAAAATCTCGCACATAATCACTCACCTGTCGGTAAAGCTCGGCTTCTCTGGTGGGTTCAAGGGCGATCGCCTGATCTTGGACATCTCTTTGGGGAATGTCCTTTTCGAGGAGTCCCCGTTTGTAATACTCGCGGAGGGTATTGCGGGTATGGCGAAACATCTTCTCTTTGAGGGGGGTGTGGATACTGAGATATTCCTTAGAACGCTCCATAAATTGGGTGTCGTTCAAATATTGCCGGAGGTTAATGGTGGGATATTTGCCGCTCCAAAAATCATCGAGGCGCGAGGCCAGGAGGCGATCGCTTTGATTGAGGTAGGCCTGGAATCGGGGGCAGGATTTACCGCCATACTTGAAGTAATCCGCCGTCATTTGCTGCCAGAATTTCAACAGATTTTCGTTGGGTTGATTGTCGAGGGTCGCGAAGTAATCACAGAAGACATCACCATATCTCCAGTGACCCTCTAAACCAATGACGGAGATCAGGTCAAAAACTTCGATCGGGTCGATCTGCATGGGTGTTGCGGAGAGTAAAACCATACTTAAGGTTTTTTCCCGCAGTTGTTGAAGCAGTTCCAGTAAACGATTGGGGGTTTCTTTTCGATTTTGGGGCGCTTTGCGGCGGGCGTGATGGGCCTCGTCAATAATCACCACATCCCAAGGCTCGGCGGCGAGTAATTCTTCCATGCGGTCTCGGCGGCGTACAAGGTGACTAGAGGCCAATATGAGATCTTGGGTATTCCAAGGGTTATCGAGGGAAGGACAGGTTTCGCCATCGGGATTAGTTAGTTGTCCTTTGCTGTAACTCCAGAAATGCAAATTGAATTTTTCCCGCATTTCGCTATGCCATTGGGGTTGAACGCTAGCAGGGGCGAGCACTAAAATCCGTTTGGCTTTACCGGAGACGAACAAGTAACGGAGAATTAGTCCTGTTTCGATGGTTTTACCCAGTCCCACCTCATCGGCAATGAGAAAACTACAGGGGAAATTTTCGACGACGTGGCGCAAGATTTTGATTTGGTGCGGCCAGGGGGTGATAGGAATCGACTCTAGGCAATAACTCAAACAACCTGGATCGGTCGGCAGGGCTTGCCATTTTTTAAGCATTTCCTGTTCAAAGATGATTGCTTCTTGCCCCCCAGCCCCCGAATCGGGGGAGTAAGAGGGATCGGGTAAGTCCCCAGATGATTGCCCTCCTAGCCCCCCAACTTGGGGGGAATTTGAATGTGTGCTGGTATTTAAGTCCCCAGAATGGGGATTTAGGGGCGTGTTCGTATTGTAGTTATCACCATCTTCTTTCACACTGGAACTCTGGGGCGATTTGAATGTTTTTGGTAAGGGGCGGTAGTCGTAATCCTTTGCTGGGTTCCACTGAGGTTTTTGTGAGGGTGTGTAGCGCAGTATTTTGTCCTGAATTGCGTCGGGCATGGCAAAGCTTTTGACCCGTGGCATTTGGTTAATCCAGAGTTGCTCGAATCTGACAATTTCTTCCTGTACTCGCTCTAAATCTCGTTTGCCTTCCCAGGAGCAATAGACATGGAAAGATTCTGTATTTAGTTCCCAACCGCCGACGGATTCATTGGCTGATCCATTGGTGGCAATTTGGTTCCCTGCGGCATCGGTGAAGATACAAACCTTTTCATGAAAGATATGGTTGAAATCAAGCGTTTCTTCGAGGAGCTGGGGATCACCGTTTTGTTTGAGCGGGATAGCAATGCGGATATCTAATCGACCCGCTTGGATCAACCAACTGAGGATTTCAAAATGGTGGAGCTGGGCGAAGTTTTGTGGTGGCGTGAGATCCGCATCAAGGCGGGTGGTTACTGCCTCTCGGAGTTCATAGCCTTTTTTGATGGCGGCAACATCTTGGGCGCTGAGGTGACAACCGAGAATTAGGCGCATTTTGCCGTCTTGGTTCAACATTGTGCCTAGACCTCTAGCAATATGGCTTAGGATGGCACTGCCAAAAAATCCCGATTTACGGTCGTATTGAATTGAGCGTTCGAGGGCCGGGATGTAGAAATCGGCAATGGGGTTATTTTGATCGCTGCTATAGCTAATTTTCCACGGGTAGTCGGGCAGAGAGGAAGGCATATATACTAGGAATATATATTTTTATGCTTAGTCTAGTATGTCTCAACCTAAAACGGCAAAGTTATTTATGAATGGCAATAGTCAGGCGGTACGGTTGCCTCGTGAGTTTCGGTTTGAGGGGAAGGAAGTCTTTATTTACAAAGAGGGCGATCGCGTAATTTTGTCGCCGAAGAAGCGATCGTGGCGGGATTTTTTTGAAAATGCTCCTTGTGCCACGCCAGATTTTATGGAAACACGGGATGATCAACCGCCCCAAGAAAGGGAGGAATTATTCTAAATGTTCTTGTTGGATACGAATATTTGTATTTACATCATTAAAGAAAAGCCATCTCAAGTTTTAGAAAAGTTTGAACAAATTGAGCCCCACAAATTAGGGATCTCGATTATTACTCTAGCGGAATTAGAGTATGGAGCAGCAAAATCAATGAATCCAGCTAAAAACTATCAGGTTATTGAAGATTTTATTACTTATTTAGATGTCTTTAACTGGGATCGTCAAGCCAGTCATATTTATGGTGAACTGCGAGCAACTTTAACTCGTCAGGGCACGCCGATCGGTATCTTAGATACTCAAATCGCTGCCCATTGCCTCAGTTTGAATCGGGTTTTAGTGACGAATAATGTGCGGGAGTTTGAGCGGGTTCCTGGGTTAAAAGTAAAAAATTGGGTTTGATTAGGGAGACGGAATGAGAAGGTTTTGAAAAGGTTTGGTATTTTTCCAGCGGTAAATGCCAAAATCACGCTGATCAGTCGAGAAAATCCTGCCATGTCCAAGTTCCTCCGCCAAGATGACTAAAGAGGCATCGGCTAAATCCATCGGTAAGTCAGCATATTGTTCTGTCAATTGGATAATTCTGGAGAGGTGCTTTGTTTCTAACTGAAAAATTCGAGCAAAACCTTGATCAAGACTTTTGAGAAACTTAGTTTGATATTTCGTCCCTTGCCGCTGTAGCAGTAAATGACAGGTTTCTGTGATCACTGGATATGTAGTGATTAGAGTAGATTTGAGTATTTTGACAGCTTCTACAGATTGTTGATGATATTTATCCTTGCTATTCATCAAGGCATAGAAAAAGCCTGTATCAGCGATGATCATATTTTTTTGCCAATGATTCTGTTAGAACTTGTTTATAGTTACTTGACAAATCAGGATCGTCTTCAAAACAACCGATTAAACCTGACTCTTCCAAAATTTGCAGGGGTGTTTTTTGTGGAATTTGCAGGGTTTGATAATAAAGCTCGATCGCCTTTTTGAGAATTTCAGAAATATCCTGTTGTGTTTGTTGTTGGATCAAGTTAATTTTGTTAGCGATATCGGCCATCAACTTGGGCATTAACTTCCATGATGTTAATCTCTTGCTATGTAAATAATTTACAATTGATAATCATCTAAGCTGTTTCTAAGGTTAAGTGCTCTCGAATATAGGCCGGTTGTAAGCCTGAAATAATATCGATTTTTGGAACACCTTTTTCGAGGAGTTCTTCTGTAATGGATTGATCAGTCTGGTTATTTTGTATCCAGATTTTTTCTTCTTGAATCTCTAAGTGAAGTACACAGGAGTAGATTCGCTGTTGGTCATTCCAACCGAGATGTACTAAGAGATAGCGGTCTTTTTTTTCATCGAAAACGGTTTCTACTTCGATGTCGCCACCAATGGGCTTGATTTTCGCTTTCTCGTTGAGCATGTCTTGAATGATTTGACGATAGTGATTTAATTTATCCATTCGACTAACATCTCCTTGATTGGGTCATAAACAATTAGATTAAGTTGATATTGCTTAATTGCAGCTTTTGGTAAGTCTCTCTTAAAGAAGGATTGATAGGCATAAAGGGGAACGGCTAAGAATAAAGTCCGATTCGGTTCGGTCGTCTCTAGGACTAATCGATAATTTAGAAATTGTCCTAGGCCTAGGGCGAGGTGAAAATCTGATAAAGCGGAGTCATTCAGAAAGCTCTTAATCTCTACTGCAATTTTCTGGTTATCTTTCTCTGCGCCGAGGACTTGTTCTGCGCCAAGGTCGATTTGTACTTGATCATATTCGCCAAATTTTAGGTTTAGAGGATTATGGGTGATTGTCCAGTTTTCTTTGATGAGTGCTGTTTTTACAGCTTCATGGAATTTGTCTTTTGCTGCCATCGTTATTCAATTTGGCTATAATCATAGTCCTGTTCTAGGGATGAAACCTGTACTTTAGTGGTTCTTGAAAAAGAGACTCTAGGGGAATGTTTAAGCCTTTATGCAAAGCCTGAATCATGTTTTTGCTTAGTTCTCGTTTTCCTGATAAGACTTCAGAAACTTTCGACTTACTACCAATGTAAGGAACTAAATCTTGTTGATTAAGACCTTGTTGCTCCATGCGGAACTTGATTGCAGCGATCGCCGTTGGTGCATCTATTCTATATTCTTTGGCTTCATAGGCTTCGACGAGGGTAGTCAGGACTTCTAATTCATCAAATTCAGGTGTATTTGGTTCTGCTTCCATCAGCATTTCAATTCTGCTTAATGCTTCCTCGTAGTCTGATTCTGTGCGGATGGGTTTAATGTAGGTTGTTAGCATAATTTGAGTTGTTTAATTCTCTAAATTCACAGTATTTGCATCGATGTTATCGTAGTCTTGGTGAGTGCCGATAAATTTAATAAAAATGATTTGTGCTGGATAGTTGATTGAAACGACTAGACGATATTTGTTTCCAGCAATATTGAAGACAACACGATTATTTTTTAGGATGCTGGCGCTTTTATATTGTTCTTTGATTTCTGCTGGTGTTTTCCATTGGGCAGCTTTTGCTTCGCTATGCCATGCTTCAATAGCTTCTTTGGCATCATGGTGTTTAGGGTTTTTTTCAATAAAATCAATTAACGTTTTTTTTGCAATAATTCTCATGGGTTTTGGTAATTATTTCTCATGATAACAAGCAATTCCCAAAATGGGAACCTCACCTATCCACCCCACCAGTAGAAAGTCCCCAGTATGGGGATTTAGGGGCTTCTAAAACAAACTCCCCTGTACGGCCTGCCCACTACCCTCGGCATCCTCTGGGGTGACATATCGCACCTTCGCCTTGATCTCATCCATCGCTAACCACAGATCGGCCAGGGCTTTTTCTTCGGGCAGTCGTTTTTTCTCGTCGCCGATGTGGGGGATCGCTTTTAGGGCAACTTCCCAGGCGCGCATAAATTGGTCATTACTCAGGAGTTCGGTTTTCTTCAAGAATTGGCGGACAGGCTCGATGCTCTGTTCTTCTTGATAGATGGCAATGACGGCGTGGAGTCCATCGACGAGGGAAGTGAGGCTAAAGTCGGTGGGACTAACGGAAAAGGCGCGTTTTTTCAGGCGTTGGGTCGGGGTGAGTAGGCTACAGGTGCCGCTTTTGGCGCTGATTAGTTTATGGCTATTTTTTAGGTCGTTGATGTCGAATCCTCCCACCGCGATCGCCAACTGTCTGGCTTCATCAAAGGAGAATTCGCGGGCGCGGAAACTATCCCAAGCGAGGATATACCATTGGGTGAGGGCATCGAAGCCGCTGGTTTCTTGGTTCAGGAGTTTGTTTAGGCGGTAGTGGGAGATGGCTTTGCGGGCTTCTTCAAAGGCGGCTTCGGGGCGCATAGCAATGCCAGAGCTGTCGAGGACTGGCCAACGACGACTAAAAACGCTCAAGGCGGGGCCAAAGGCACTTAGGTAAAGGTCAATGCCTGTAATGCCATTGGCTTCAAATTCTTCGGCGCGTTGGGTGACGAGGTTGTTGAGTTCGGGGCGAATGTCATCCCACCATGCGTTTTCGGCTCCACTTCCTATTCCCCCACTCTGGGGGTCAGGGGGCATACTTCCCCCACTCTGGGGGTTAGGGGGCAAACGTTTGCGGCAAACTAATAATACGGTACTGGATACGCTGTTTTTCTGGGCTTGGTGGAGGTTTTGGGGGTTTTCGGTGCTGACGGCCCAGCTTGCGGTGATCTCGAATCCGGCATTGATCAGGGATTGGGCGAGGACATCCCATGCGCCGCTGTCTTTGTGGTTGAATTGTACGGTCATTACGCCGTTATCTTTTAGCACTCGGTAATATTCGCTGAATGCCATTTGCATTTTGGCTTCGTAGTCTTGGTCGGCGAGGTCTTTGGGGCTGATGCCCATGGCACGGAAACGGGACGGGTTGGCGACGGCTTCGCGGTCTTTGTCGGTGAGTTCGCTGTAATAGAGTTCGGGGAAGATATCGCTTAATATTCGCTTTTGCCACACATAGAAAAAGTCTGATAATTCGGCGTATTGAATGGTGCTGTAATAGGGTGGATCGGTAACGACGGCATCAATGCTTTGATCGGGCAAGTGATACAGGCTATCGGCGGAAGCGTTTTCGATGTGAAAGCTTTTTTCGGTATGGGTTTCTAAACTTTGAAAACTGGATGAATTTATTTTTGTACCGAGTAATTCACAAAGTTTTATATATCCATCAACTGTACTAAATGAACAAGTATCCCAAAGCCATCTAGGTGTACTTTCACAATAATTCCACATTAAATTAAGTGAATGACTGGCAGAAGCCCTAGCAGGAAATGCTGGATTAATTTTCCAACCACTTAAACGGCAATTATGATCGATACAGCGATCTAGTAAACAAGCTAAATAAGTGGCGATCGCCCTTGTTTTCTCCTCCCCTAACTCAGCCCTCATTTTTTCCTTAGCTTCATTGATAATCTCAACATAAGTCACCAACGTTAAAAGCTGCCGAGAGTTAAAAAATACTTTCCAATTTGTCAAACCAAGTTGATCAACACAATCTCTTTCGTAAACACGATTGCTATAAGGGATATGAATATCTGGAATTAGATAGCTACTATCCGAGTTTTCTAATTCTCTTAACCTTTTCTCAGCGAGTTCAAACCCTTGCAAATCGATATTGTTGGCGATTCTAAATTCTAAAGTTCCTTGATTCTTCTTAAAAGCAACGGCATAAAGTTGATGACCTAAGCCTATGTCCTGAGCCTGTTTTTTAATTACTGAATCTTCAATAACTGATTCACAATTAGGACATTTCCCTACCCCTCGACTCATTGTAGAAAAATCATTGGGATCAAAATCACCATCGGGCGTTTGAATGGTGTTACCTTTGCCTTTTTTGCCCTTAATCAATTCAAAATCAACCCGTTTTTCAGCAAGATTCGGCACAGGTTTAACCGCACAAATTGCACCCTTTTTAATTGCCCCCAGCGATCTATCAATCCACCAATTCGGACTTAACGGCACAGTCGATTCACAGTGAGGACATTGCACCGTATGGGCCCAAAGATAATTCTGAATCCGTTCCTTCTCCCCCAATGTTGGGGGCTGGGGGGCTGCCCCTAAATCCCCCATTCTGGGGGACTTTCCAGATTCTTCTCCCCCAAACTTGGGGGTCGGGGGGCTAGGCTGGGGACTTACTACTGGTGTGTTGCCCCTAAATCCCCACTCTGGGGACTTGCCGGAATCTTGCTCCCCTGCCCCTAAATCCCCATTCTGGGGACTTTCTACTGATGTACTGGATAATCTTTCTCCCCCATTCATGGGGGCTGGGGGGCTAGGCTGGGGGGCGTGGCTACTCGGAAAAAACTCATTTAAGCGTTCCTCCGCCTGTTCCCCAACCCATTGCACCCAGCGATCAATATCCTGCTGTAACTCCGCCCCAAACTCTAACGGAAAGGCGATCGCAGCCTTCATCGTCACCACCGCCACCGGATTCAGATCCGACGCAAACACCCGCAACCCATACCGCGCCGCCTCAAACGGAATCGAACCACCCCCCGCAAACGCATCCAACACCGCCGGAGTTTTGTCCCCCCAGAGTTCTTCACAAAGTTCCTGTACCCGTTTAACCCGCTCAGGAGATGGCGGCGTTTTATAAAGACGAGTGCGATTGTGGCGATCGTCCCGCTCTAGGTCAGATTCGTTTTTTCTGGCTTTATCTAACCCAAGGAGATATTCAAACTCCTCCATGGTCACATCCCCAGGCAACAGAGAACCCAACACCGAAGCCCGACTAAAAGACAGCGGCTTACGGGAATACCAACGGTGTAGCCCCTTAAACGGATTTCCCCCATTCTCGAAATACACCTGCTGATTGAGGAGATTTACAGGAAAAATTTTTTCGATGAAAACGGGTTTACGTTGGGGAGTGGTCATAGGTGTCAATGTTGCGCGGATATTCCCTCATGATAGCCCCCCTAACCCCCCAATTTGGGGGAATTTAGCCCCCTAACCCCCGAATCGGGGGAACAAGAGAGAGATGAGGGCGATCGCCTTTTCAGCACACCAGTAGAAAGTCCCCATTATGGGGATTTAGGGGCTTTTCTTTTACCCCCTAGCCCCCGAATCGGGGGAATATGCCCCCCAACCCCCAATATTGGGGGAGTAAAAGATTATCTATCCCACCAGTAGAAAGTCCCCGGAACGGGGATTTAGGGGCTAGGGGCTTCTCAATTGCGCTCTGATACGCTCCAAAACATCACCTAAATTATGGATGACTTCATCGTTGCTAAAGCGAGTCACTCGATAACCTAATGTCTCTAGTTTTTCGGTGCGGGCTTGATCGTATTCTTGGCGATCGCGGTGAATCTCGCCATCAATTTCTACGACTAATTTACAACTAGGACAATAAAAATCGAGGATAAATTGTTCAACAGGATGTTGACAGCGAAACTTGAAGCCGTCGAGTTGTTTTCCTCTGATTGCTTCCCAAAGTTTTGCTTCTGCCGGAGTTAGATTGTCTCGGAGGCGACGGGCTGCGGCTTCAATTTCGGGAGTTGTGCCGCGTATTCTTCGATATCGCATATGTTTACTTTGGGTTGTATTGCCCCCTAGCCCCCGAATCGGGGAAATTTGCCCCCTGACCCCCATTCTGGGGGAACAAGAGAAAGATGGGGTAGAGGCGATCGCCTGTCTAGCACACCAGTAGAAAGTCCCCAAATCGGGGATTTAGGGGCATTTTTTTACTTTGCAAAATCATTATAAAAAATCTTTTAAAACTAAAACTTCTATGTTTAAATCTGGAATCTTTTGTAACGCAAAATCATTCGTTAAAAATATGTCACACCCAGAGGCGATCGCTGTAGCAAGATGAATCGCATCCGGCGTTTGAACCTTAAATTTTGCCCTTAATTGAGCCGCAAACTTCAAAATTGATAAGATGATCGGAATGGGATAAACAGCACTATCACAAACAACATTATTATAAGCATTAATGAGTGCAATATTATTGAATTTTAGCGGTACAACCAAAGTCTCCATTAAACTTAGCTCACTAGTATAGACCTCAATGATCTGTTGGTTGATAGAATCCCAAAGTTCTTTAACTAAGGTTGTATAAATGGGATTTTCTTCAATTCAATAAATGATAACAACAGTATCTAAATAAACTTTTTTACCACGAAAATTTAATCGTCCCATGATGCTCTTTCCTCTTGAAGATAAGCATCAATTTCTTCAGCCGTCCGAAATCCTGACCGATCTCTAATACCAGCGCGAATATCTTCAATAGAAAGGATTATATTTTTTTCTGCTTTCTCCCGCTTTACATTCTGAATCAAGTCCAAAGTTTGATCATAGATATTGATGGCAGCGTCTTTAATACTCAAATCAACTTCTGAAAAGTTAGCAGACTGGTTTTCCTTGAGAATCACCATCACCTCAACCTCCCCATCCCGTGGAAAAGGAGCAGTGGCTGCATCTAGCACAAGCTGACCATTTTCGATTTTGCCTTTGGCTTTAATCAGAACTGACATGACATTATCTCTCCAGTTGATTAATCATCTAGTAATACTCTAATCGCTTTCTGGGCGGATCGGTTGTGGCCATTACTCATCTTGGCAAACCAATAATGGGCTTCCTCATTACTCATTGAGCGTATCCCTTGGGTAATATTGGCGATGCGTTCCGGCTTACTGAGGCGTTTGAGCGCTTGAAAAAGGACAGCGAGATTTACCCCAGAAGTTTCATCTAGGACATAGGGCGTTTGGCGCTTATAACTTAGGGATTTAGGATCATATTGATTTTGCTTGAGGGAGTCATAAACCGCTTGCCGCGCCAAAATGAGAGGGTTACCTTTTAAACGTCCTATTTTTTTTGCTGGTGGACGCTTCTTCTCTCCTGCTTTTTTATAGGCGCATTGGAAGAGCTCTAGGGCAAATTCATTATTTTTTAACGGTACAACCCGCAGTTGAAACTCTTGCATTGTTATTTCCTAAATCGTTGAAGCCCTTAAATCCCCATGCTGGGAACTTTCTACTGGTGTGTCGCCCCCTAAATCCCCCATAGTGGGGGACTTCCCAGAATATTGCTCCCCCAAACTGGGGGTTGGGGGGCTTATTCCCCCGATGCGGGGGCTAGGAGGCACTAATCATAGCCAACCTTCACAAATAAACCGAGGCGATCGACTGGGTTACGACTGAGTATTCCCTTAAATTCATCGAGAATTCCCTCTGTCGCTGATAGCGCCTGCTCAAATTCGATCCGAATTTTCAGCATGGCATTTCCTTGAATATCAGGGGTATTAAAAAGCATATTTAACGGCGCTGAAAAGCCTTGATAGCCCCGCAAGTCCCCTTGGTATTCCAGCCGTGTAAACTGCCCGTTGCTCTGTAAAGTAACGCTCTGCACGATTTGGGGCTTATGGCGGGCGAACAACGGAATGGCTGTCCCTAGCTTGCGGTAGTCCTGAATTGTATCGACTGTAATTTCTACCGCTGAAATTGTTGTGACCTTACTATCCGTAATCTGATCTGACAATTCCGCAAACACCTTATTCGGTGAACCTTCCTTCGTAATTTCCGTTGGACGCAAGCTTGGCAGTGGAGGGTGTATTACACCACCGCCAATATAAACAGTTTTAGTTTCTTCCTCGATTCCTTCTTCACCATAATCCGCGACGATCTTAAAAGTTGTCGTTGTTGTAATGGTTAACTCCTCATCGCCCGATGGCGGGTAGTCATCATGAATCAGTTCATGTTCCCGATAAAGTGCAGTGGCGATCGCTCCTTTGGCTCGCCAGCGTAACCGTACTGTTTTTTCCGTCTCATGACCTGGTAAAACCTGGGCATCAAACTCAATCTCCTTGGGTTCCGGCGGTTTAAGAATACCTCGACGGTAAATTTCCAGCCTTTCTGAAAACTCGATGTTGGGTAAGTGGTTCCCCCCAGATTGAGGGGCTAGGGGGGCAATAAAGACCTGCTGCCCAAATTTGAGATCCCATTGCTCTTGCTCTACCCCAGTCCGAATCGTATCTCGCAGCTTACTGAGTTCTCCTTCCAAGAACATATTGAGATTGATATTTTTCGCAAAGGCTTCCCGCATCGCTTTCGCCGTCCAATTATCAATCCCTGCGGGCCAAACCTTTTGGAGAATATAAGCAGGCGCAAAAGGAGGTGCCTCATCCGCCCGAACTTTACTGCAATCTTTGAGTACCTTGAGGATAACTTCCTGTTGATTGTTTCTCCCTTTGACAGTGCTGGAATCTTGGGAAGGTAAAATATAGTGCATCAACCCTTTGGGTGCTTTGACCGGATCTGGGTTGGGATAAAACAAATGACGATAGGTATTTGTCAGGGCAACTCGTACTGCAAGATCAAGCTCTCCTTCTCGTGTTTTGAGTTCCTTTTGTTGCGTTTCGGACAATTCCTCTAAACGGCGCGGGCTGCTACGGAGGGTTTTAACAGCAAGATATTCCCTCGTCAAATTTAGGGCACGCTCTAGCTCCTGTTCATTTGCCATCAAAAAAAGTAAACGATTTTTGAAGATCCTAAATTTCCCGGCCTCCCCGGTATTCTCAAAAATTTGCTCGACTATTGCTGGGGCAGAATCCGTTGAACTCTGAATTTGAGCTTCATTAAAATCAATTAAACACAGGGCGATGCTATCGGCGCGGTCATCCACGTCATAGGCACCCTCTGGATCGGTAACACAATCAAAGAAGCGCCTCTGGAAAATGCTATCCCGTCGCTGTCGTAACTCCTCTTTTGCGACTCCTACACCCACTTGTTCTTTCTCTTGGGCAATGATCTTGTTGGTCGATGGCTCTTCCTTAAACTGATAAATATTGGTCACTGCATCAAAGTCTAAATGCCAAGCCACGGCTAAAAGATTACTCACGGCCCGCTCAACAAAACCAATTTCTACATAGGGCGTCAGCAAGGATAAATTTAGCTCTGAGTGTCGAATACCTGCCGTAATGCCTTGGGTGAGGGAATGCAAAAAAATGGTTCTGGCGACCCAAGAAGAGAAAGGGGGCTTCCCCATATCTCGCCATTCTTGGTCTTGAACTTGGGCGTGGGCGCTAGTGCCTGTGTCGTTATAGATATCTGCTTTTACGGCTAGATCCATCAACGAGCGATCCAGACGGGAGGTGAGTTCTGTCGTCATCTCCGCATGAACCCCAATAGGCAAATGGTGGGGGTGAATAAGGGTGATATGTTCCGATTGATGTTGCCAAAGATATTGCACAAGCCGTGCAAATAAGCGTAATGCCCCACGGGTGCGCTGAAATTCTGGAATAGAAGCAATTTTTTTCGTGAGAAGATTAAACAACTCAGGATGGAAGGGATAACTGTTGGCGATCGCCTCTCGATAACTGAGGTCTTTGCAACTATCCGGCAGATCACTGCGGCTAGACCGATAGGCGTCAAAGTAAGCATCAGCAGCTTTTTTCGTGGCGTCCTCACTGATGCTGTCAAACATCCGCTGTTTAACGATGTTGTAAATTTCAACGTCATTACTGGGCCGGAGAATCCTTTCCTGTCGGGCTGAAGCACTCCGTAATTCCCGCTGTAGGTCTGCGGTTTCGTCGGCAAAGGTATCGGCACTAGACGCTAATGAATAAACAAATACTAGGTTATTGCAGGATGCCGCACAGTCCATCAAAGAAAACAAAAAGGCAACAATCTGTTTGGCTAGGTTACTGTCACCAATCCGTTTCGCCTTCGCGGCGCTGAGATATCGGGCTATTTCATCCAGAATGATGAGGGTGGGTTGATCCTTGATTAGTCTTTCCAAGACTGCTGTACCCGGACTAATACCAGATTCATCGGATCCTTTAAGGAGTTGATATCCTTCAACCCCCCTGACTTGATAAGCAATCTCGCCCCAAATGGTTTTTGTGGTGATTCCTGTTTCCGGATGGTAAACTCCTTCTTCTGGACTGAGATCACGGCCATCTACAGCCGCCACCTGGATTGAACCTTCTGGGATTAACTCTAATACTTCACTGAACCGTTCATCGTCTCCCAAAAGCGATCGCCCTTGTTTAGCAATGTGCCAGAGCGCAATTTCATCATGGGTTTTTCCACCACCAAAACTGGTTTCCAACCGAACCACTGGAGCACCGATATTATTACCTGTGAGGCGACCGAAAACTTCTTGAATTAATTCTCTCAGCCCATCTGTGACAAAGGTATTGGCAAAAAACTGCAGCGGATTTTGATAAAGACTTGGGGCTTTTCCTTCTACGACTAAACGAAGCTTCGCGGCAAACAAATCAAAGGATAAATCACCAGATACAATCTCAGGGCGAGGGATACATGCATTAAAAACTGATGACAACATTAGCGATTGAAGTGGCTTTACGAAGTTTGAGATTGTTGTAATTGTAAACCTGCCTGAACACTCTGGTCACAATCAGTTCAATATTCAAACCAATCCAAATTTGTCTCAAGTCAATGCCAAAAAGTTGGCGATCGCCTGGGGGAATTAAGGTCACGGGTGTTTATCAAAGAGTATATAACATACTCTTTGTCATTGAAGCTTAATTAAGCGTTTGTGACTCAATATTGCTCCTTTATTATGAGAGTGATTAAAAACGGGGGAAAGTATACTCAGAGTGGATCACAGGGATCTAAATTCTCATCAACTTTTTACCGTTTCCGCTTCCTTCAAATAGCGATAGATAGTTGCCTTAGAAAGGCCGTAATCTTCCATCAACGTTTTGATTAATACCCCTTGTGAGCGTCTTTTACGTAGTTCTTGGCATTGACTTGGCGTGAGCTGCTTTTTACGGCCAAACTGAACCCCACGAGCTTTCGCATTTTGGATGCCATCCATTTGACGTTCCGCACGTATTTCCGTCTCAAATTGGGAGATCGCCCCCAACATATTGAATAAAAGCCGTCCGGTCGCATCTCCAGTATCAATACTCTGTTCAAGCACTTGAAGATTCACCTGCTTAGATTCCAATTGTTTCGCAATTTCGCACAGGTGCAGGGTTGAGCGAGCCAGGCGATCTAAACGAGTCACAACTAATGTGTCGCCTTCTCTGACATATTCAAGACAGGCTTTAAGCCTAGGGCGTTTGTACGAGACACCACTGCACTTTTCTTTGAAAATCTTGTCGCAATGCTTGAGCTTCTCGATTTGAACTTCCAGACTCTGCCCAACAGAACTGACTCGCGCGTAGCCAACCATCGCCATGATGACTCACCGTAATGTTTTATAACGTCTTAGACACGATGATAAAGCCATAATGAGACATTAAATAAAACACTGTTTTGCACATTCTTGCAAAGTACACTTTATAAGACTATTGAGTCTATTCGTTGATGTAGTGGTATGGATAGTGGCTCAGGCTCACATGCATTTCAGATCAAAGCTGTTATTGCCGGTGTCAGCCCAATGATCTGGCGTCGGTTCCTAGTGAGAGGCGACACAACGATTGCTCAACTACATTTTATTCTACAGATCGCTTTTGGCTGGAGCGACACATATTTACATCGCTTCGTCATCCACGGCAACTCCTACGGCATCCATCATATTGGTGGGGAATGCTTCAGCGATGATCCCCATTCTGTAACTCTCTTAAGTCTGGGTTTGCGGGTGCGAGAACGGTTTCGCTACGAGTACAACTATTACGATAACTGGCAGGTACAACTGCGAGTTGAAAAGATAACTGAACTTGAGCCCGAAAAAACTTACCCGATTTGTATTGAAGGTAAACGGAATGGCCCCATTGAAGATTGTGGAGGGGCTTGGGCTTTCCAGGAACTTAGACAGGGATTCTCTACAGGAATGGTACTCCACCGCATGGCTGAAATTCTTTTCCAAGGAGATGATGAGCTTAAGCCACATCTGAGTGAACTTCGGCAACTGAGTTATTGGCTGTTACTAGACAACCTTGAGTTACCAAAACTCAATCATCGCTTACAGCAAAATCCCTTGAGTGACGACCCAGCTTTTCGAGAGGACATTATTTTCTAGGCTTATGAATATCAAAATCAGCTTAAGGATTGAAGCCGATGATGGCAGCATAAAAATCATTGAGGATGTCGCTCAATTGGAGCGAGGCCCATTGACTCCTACTAATCTAGGCTTGACTTTGGCCGAATCAAAACAGATTTTGCAAGGGATCCAACAAGAAATGGTTTCGTCACAGGTCAGTCAATATGTAGAGCAACAGGCGTTTTGTCCAGACTGTGGTCAACCGCGTAAATGTAAAGGGAAACATAAGCTAATTTATCGTTCTGTATTTGGGAAGCTGACATTAACTAGTCCTCGATTCTTTCATTGTCCCTGCCAGTCCCAAGCAACAAAAAGCTTTAGCCCATTAGCCTTACTCCTCACTGAACGGCAGTCTCCTGAATACCTTTACCTGCAGACAAAATTTGCCTCCCTGGTTTCCTATGGTCTGAGTGTCCAGTTACTTGATGAGGTGTTGCCATTGAACGGCACCCTTAATCCTTCAACCGTGAGATATCACCTGCATCAAATGGGGCAAAAGCTCGATGATGAATTGGGAGAAGAACAAATTATGTATGTAGAAGGTAGCCCTCGCCAATGGGAGCAACTCCCTCGACCTGAGCTTCCCCTCAATGTAGGAATTGATGGTGCCTATATCCATGCTCACTGTTCTAAAGGGAGTAAACAACAGCGCCATTTTGAACTGATTGTGGGCAAGAGTATTCCAGATGAAGGACCCAGCAAAAGCTTTGGTTTTGTCCAGACCTATGACACCAAACCAAAGCGACGGTTATTTGAACTCCTAAAATCCCAAGGAATGCAAATGAATCAGCAGGTTACCTTCTTTTCTGATGGAGGCGATACAGTCCGAGACTTGCAGCGATTTCTCAATCCTCAAGCGGAATATCTTCTGGACTGGTTTCATGTCACCATGCGGATCACTCAGCTCAGTCAATATCTCAGGGGGTTGAAGCACTATGATTTAGACAATGGAAAGTCTATGGTAGAGAGGCTAAAGAGTGTCAAATGGTATCTCTGGCATGGGAATGTCTTCAGGGCATTACAAGAGCTGGAATGGCTGGAGGAGGATGCTGACTTTCTCGAAAGTAATTATCCGAAACTCAAAAAAATGCGGCGGGCTATTGCTGAGTTCCACACGTATATTCAGAACAATGGCCATTTTATTCCCAACTATGGAGAACGTTACCGCTGTGGGGAGCGCATCTCAACGGGATTTGTGGAATCTACAGTCAATCAAGTCGTGGCTAAACGAATGGAGAAGAAGCAGCAAATGCGATGGACTCCGAAGGGTGCTCATCTATTACTACAGGTGAGAACTAAAGTCCTAAATCAAGACTGGAAAGAAGTGGTTGACCGATGGTATTCTCCGCCACTGAAGGAGACTGGAGTGCCTAATGCTGCTTGATTCCCCCGTTTTTAATCACTCTCCTCCATAATTCATTCATTGTAGAATCCGCATCGGTATCAGGGGTGGGCTGGGTCAACATAATAAGACTCGAACGCGGATCCTAAAGGCGATCGCAGGGAAGCATTTTCATATCACACAAAAAGATATTGTCAAAGCCCGACAGGAAATGTGAGGAAAATCATTTAAACTATGTTCTCAGTCATTGCCACCACAGCACTAACTCTTGATTTACCCCTTGTGACCCGTGACGTAAAAATTCAACAAGCAACCAACATTAAAACCATCTGGTGAAATTACGATGAATGAAATTTTATTTTTAGTCGAACCCGATCCCGAAGGTGGATATACCGCCCAAGCCATGCAGGAAGCCATTTTTACTCAAGCCGATGATCTCCTCACCCTCAAACAGGAAATCAAAGATGCCGTCCATTGCCACTTCCCTGATGCTAACCAACGACCCAAAATTATTCGTCTGCATATCGTCCAAGAAGAAGTTTTTGCCTCATGAAATTACCCAGAGACTTATCAGGAAAAGACCTGGCCAAACAACTTAAAGTCTTGGGCTATGAAATCAGCCACCAAACCGGAAGCCATATCCGTTTAACAACCCAGACTAATGGGGAACACCATATTACCATCCCAGCCCATAACCCGCTAAAAATTGGCACGCTGAGTGCAATTTTACGGAGTATCGCAGAGCATTTTAAGATTTCCCGTGATGAAGTCCTCCAGAAAATTCAGTAGCAACACCCATGACCTTACCCGCCATCGAAGCCCAACAAGTCATTTCAGCGTATTCAGCAAGACTAAGCCCAGCGGGAAACCTTCTTAACGCAAATGCGCGATCGCCCGGCGTCTCAAAACAGACTTTAGGGTAAAAAATCGGAGGCTTAAATGGATTTTGAAGCTGATGTCGATTATTAATTTCGCCGTCTGGGGTTTACCAAGCCAATTCCTCTATCGCGCTGGAGCCACCACTGAGGCAGGTCATAATTTCCCAGTAGATCTCATCTCCATCGAACAAGCCAAACACCACATCAAAGCGAAATGTAAGTAATCAAGACTCGAGCGCAGCTCCTGTGGGCGATCGCCTTTGACATGACTACAAAGAGCTAAAATTATACATAAGATAATATTGAGCTAAACCCATGGATATACGTTTGAGAAAATGGGGCAATAGTTTAGGGCTACGCATCCCTCACCACCTCGTCGAAAGTTTCGGCTGGGATGAAACCTGTACCCTGGAATTGCAAGAAAAAGATGATACCCTCGTCATCCGCAAGAAACCGAGTGCTCCTACCTTGGATGAGTTACTAGCCAGCATCCCCGATGATTTTCAATATCCTGATGATGTTCAGGCATTTCTAGATACGCCGGCAACAGGACGGGAGCTCCTATAGACCATGGCACCCTATCCCAAACGTGGAGAAGTGATTCGGATCAACCTCAACCCAACTCAGGGTCGTGAGCAGATGGGAGAAGCTCGTCCCTGTCTTGTCCTCAGTCACACCCAATTTAATCAAAGCCGTAATGGCATTGTGATTGTTTCGCCGATCACCAGCGTTCACAAACCAGAGGTTAAAACTTTAATTGCCATTCCAGCCGGCTACAAAGTGCAAGGGTCGATTATTGCTGAACAGGTGCGGACTCTTGATTTGAGTCAGCGTTGGTGGCGCAGTACTGGTGAAATTCTGCCAGCTAAGGTGCTCGAAAAGGCGATCGCCATATTGCAGGTAATTGTCGCTTAGGTCGGAAACAGGGTGGGATTTTAGCTGAGTTCCCCTGCCAAAGCAGACTTCCCGGCATCACAAATCCAGTTATAAGGACAGTAGGAACAGTGGTCAGAATGAGGTTTAGGCGTGTAATCCCGTTGGGCGATCTGTTGCATTAAGATGTCGGCTTCCTGATCGATGCTTTTTAAATCCGTTGGGCTAAAAGTATAGAGTTGTCGCTGGCGAAGGTAAGCAATATAGGCTGTGGGTTTTTCTGCGGCTCTGGCGTAGGCCCAGAGTTGAAAACGATGTTCTATCGGATTGGGCTTTGAATCTGTTTTAACGTCGAGGACAAAATTTGTGCCAACGAGATCCGCCCGACCGTTTAAGACCAACTGATTTTGACGGAGTTCTAAAGCAATTTCTTTTTCACCTGCTTGGACAGCCGCAAATACTGGGTCTGTCCGGAAAGTCTGGGCCAGATCAAGGGCTTCTTGCACTTTGTCAGGGGGGAGCTTGAGATCCTGGTTATGGAAATTCAATTGCTCGACGGTTTGATAGTCTTTTTCGAGGGCAGTATGGGTGAGGGAACCAATGGCCGCCCCGTAATTACTTTCCCCTTCCGTTAAACCTGGATGTCTGATGATTTGTTCAAAGTAGAACTTTTTCGGGCAACGAGCATAAGTCGTCAGCGCCGTCATTGGTAACTCAAGGCCATAGCTCCGGGCTGGTTCTAGGAGTAATTGAGGAGGCTGTTGTGGTTTTGAAGATTCATCGCCTTCGCACCAGGGCTCTGCTGGGGGATACAGATCCGGAGAGATATCTTTGATCGCAAAATCCTCTAAACCCGGCTGCAGTAAATCTAGGCCCCCGCCTTTCTCTTTTGGTGTGGTCAGAATTAGGCGATCGCGGGCGCGGGTGAGGGCAACATACAAAACCCGTTTTGCTTCCGCAGTTTCTCGCTCTTTTTGATGACCTTCAAGGAGTTGAAACAGTACCGATTTTTGAAGCTTTCCCTGGTCATCCCGTTGTTTGAGAGCAACACCAAATTCTGGATCAAAGAGAATACTGGAACTGGTATTGGAAAGTTTTCGGGTCAAATCCGGCACAATCACCACCGACCATTCCAAACCCTTCGCGGCGTGGATCGTCATTAAAGAAACGGCATTTTCTGCTTCGAGGGGGGGCCGGGGAATTTTAACTCCATGGCGCTGGAAGCGTTGCAGACGACGCACCACAGATAACACATCGCCAGTGCCCTGTTCTAGATGACGCAAGAGTTCTAAAAAGCCCCGCCAATCGGCAAGACGACGCTCTGCTTGGGGAAGATTGGTAATCACAGCAGAATAGCCAGTCAGTTGATCGGCCAGTTGGAGGAGTTGGGATGGAGTGAAGATATCGCGTTTATTGAGCAATTGTTTGAGAATCGTCACCCGTTGTTGGACTTCTGGCTGCTGACTATCCTTTAAACAAGACCACCATTTTTTGTCTTTCTTCTGGGGACGTAATTCATAAAGCAGGCGATCGCTCAAGGTCAAAAATGGACTCCGGAGGACTGCAACTAAGGCCAGATCATCATTAGGATTGGCAATGAACTGGAGCAGGGACAGACCATCCAGGGCTTCAGGGGTATCTAAAAGGTTGCCGCCACTGGATTGGAGGAAAGGGATCTGCCATTGGGCCAGAGCTTGACTGTAAATATCTAGGGGATCCCAGGTACGGGAGAGAATGGCAATGTCTTTCGGAGCGATCGCCCTTAATTTCCTTGTTGCTTTATCCCAGACGAGCATTTCTTGGGACAGCATTTCATAGATGAGTTGGGCGATTTGTTGGGCTTCGACTTTCCGGGCCTCGGCGATCGCCATTTTCTCTTTTGGGGCAAAGCGATAAATTTCTAAATGGAGCGGATCGTGGGGGGCTTCTTGACGATGAGCATCCAAATCCTGGTGTAATTCTCCGAGGACAGGCCGAAATACAGTGTTGATATTTTTGACTAAACTTTCATGGGTGCGGAAACTTTGGGTTAAAGCGACGCCATTATTTAACTGCGATCGCCAAGCGCGAAAAACTTCCACATCGGCGCGGCGGAATCCGTAGATGGACTGTTTATCATCCCCGACAATTGTGAGTTTACTTTGCTCTTCACTTCTCCCCGTTAAGGCTTCGAGTAATTTCCCTTGGGTAGGGTTAGTATCTTGAAATTCATCAATCAGGTAGGCTCGCCAACGCTCTTTGTAATAATCCCGCACCGCTGGATCTTCAAGGGCTTTGAGGGCATAAATTTCTAAATCATTAAAATCTAAAACCCTGGCTTGCTGTTTGATTTCCTTTAGTCGTTGTTCTACCCACTGGAAAGCACCCTGTAAAGTCGTCACCCATTGGGTTTCCCGTTCATCCAATTCGCCCAAAGTCAAACCCAGTAACGAGATATCCGGAAATTTCTGGACAAAATCCCGGCAGGCGATCGCCTGACTGCGGACTGTTTTGAGAATATCTTCACTGAGCCAATTTTTCTTTGACCCAACACTGCCTACTTTTAAGCTTTTCAGCGCTTGTAAGGTACTTTGAAAGGGAACACTCGTAATGTCATCCTGATTGCGTTCCAGGTCTGACATTAACTCCGCTAAAGTTTGGCGCACCAGCTCTAACTTATCCCCAGGCGCTCCCTGGTATTGGGTAATCAGGGCTTGGGTCTCTTGCCAAGTCTCACTGGCTAACAGATTTTTGATCACCTGCTGCTGTTTATCTCGCAAAGCAGGCAGCCAATCTTTACGACTTCTTTCTAGAGCCTCACGGGCACTCAGAGGATCACCAAGCAGGGCGGCGATCGCCGTTTTGAGAGTCGAATAGGGAATCTCCCCATAGAGTTCTGGGGGCATCTCAGCCAGGGCCACGTTTAACTGTTCCGCTTGCCAAATGCTCCCTTCCCACTCGTCCAAAGGTTGAAAATTTGCCGGCACCCCTGCCGCTTCAGGATGTTCCTGACAGATACGCATTGCCACCGCATGGAAGGTACTAATTTGGGCCGCTTCTACTTCGGCGAGCCAATCAAATTTATCTGGGTGTTCCTGGGCGATCACCTGGCGAATCCGCGCCCGTAACTCTGTGGCTGCTTTTTCCGTAAAGGTCATCGCCACTACTTGGAGAGGAGACAAGCCATCATTTTCGAGGTGATGGAGATAGCGGGCGGCCAACATGTGGGTTTTTCCCGTCCCTGCTCCGGCGGTGATGCTGACACTGGTTTTTGAAGTGACCGCTTTTTCTTGTTGTTTAGTTAAAGGCATTATTCCTGTTCCTCCTGGTTGATGCGGCACACTGATTTGAAATCACAATATTTGCAGGCGTCATATTTTTTGTCGGGGGCAACGGGATAAGAGCCTTCTTCGAGATGAATTTTGAGGCGATCGCCTGCAGCCTGGAGATCTTTTTCATCGGGGGATTTTGAACTGAGTTTTTTCCCTTTGGTTAGGGAGTAATAAAGATTCTGCTTTACCTGAAACTCAGGATATTGGTGCTGTACCGACGCTTCATAGATGGGTAGTTGGAGATCAATTTTAAGCAGGCCAGATTCATCCTGGATCCCTTTAGGTGGACTAGAACTGGTTTTGTAGTCCATAATCACCAGCTCGTTTGTGCCACTGATTTGATCAATGCGGTCAATGTATCCAGTAATTCGGAAATCTTGCCAGGTAAACTGAATCTTGTCTTCTAGCCTAAAGACATGACGGCCTTCCGGTAAAAATTCTGGGGCGGCGATCGCCCGTTGGAGGGTCTGAATATGTTCGGTGCACTGTCGTTCCCAAGCGGACAATTCCGGCAATTTTAAAACGTCTTCTGCTTCGATAAACCATGCTTTAAGCTGCTCAAAGTCCGTTAAATCCAGGTCGGGATTCTCTCGATAAGCGTTGAGGGCCAGTTCCAAAACTTTGTGGTAGAGAATTCCCCGCTGACTGGGTTCTAAGGTGGTTTCGGGTTCATCGAGGGCTGCGAGTTTCAGTACCTTACCCGCAAACCACTTGAAAGGACATTGCCCTAATTGCAACAGTTGCGACGCACTAAAAGTATGTTCTCGCCAAGGGAATGGTACCCCGATCAACCCTTGGTATTCATCTAATGCGCTCTTTTGAAGACGTCGTTGCTCGATCTGGTGGGCGGCGATCGCCTGGTCTAATGTTTCCGACTGAAGTTCTGTTGGAATTTGGGATTGGGTTAGATAAAACTGGCGGGCTTCTGCAACACTGGCAGCAATAGCAATTGATGTCTTCTTGGGCTGGAGGCCAAGCTTTTTAAAATAAATTGAAGCAACTTGGGAACGGTAGCGGCCTTCGCCTTGACCAAGGGTACTGTAGGAAAAAGTGAATTGCTTTTGGGGCACCTGCAACAGGCTATAAAACTGAAATTGTTCTCGCCGCGCCTTGGCGATCGCCCCTTCGATGGGCAATTTATCAGACAACTGCTTACGGGTATAAAAATCTAAAACGGGTTCATCCCGCAACGGTCGAGGCATTACCCCTTCAGCCCCATCAATACAAAAAATATAGTCATACTGGGCACCAATCAGATTTTGGGGATTATGCACCCCCACCCCACCACGCATTGGATAGGCTGGTGTGGTCAATAGTTGCAAGCTAGTGCGGATTTCTGCCTGAAACATTTCCCAGGTCATAGTTTCCGTTAGAGATGTCCCTAAGCTGTCGAGGCCATCAATGAGTTTCTTGTAGGCGACGGTTTCCGTTACCCAGGGTAAAGCGCGGCGACGCACCTTAAGAACGTTCAAAATTTCCTTCAGGTATTCCCTCCAAACCAAAAAACTCCCTTGTTGGGGTGGCTGCAATACCGCAAGATCCCACTGATAATGCTCCTGGGTAAGTGCCTGCCATGCTTCAAAATGATTAGGCTTTAGGGTGCGGGCCGCCTGCCAAAATTCTCTCCCCAAAGGATGGGTGAGGGGATGGCTTAACCACTGGGCCGTGACTTCAAAGGAATAATTAGTTTCAATGACGGTTAAAAGTTGCTCCAGCCAAGCACCGAGGCGGGTTTTTTGGAGAGAAATCGGATTCGGTAGGCTCAGGGGCACGTCATATTCCTGAGCGACATGAAGCAAGAGCGGCCCCCAATGGTTATCTTCGTTCGTGACGATGGCAATTTTTCGTGCTGCGACACCCTGTTGTAGCAGTTGTTTAATTTGACCCAGGGTGCCCCTGGCCTCTGCCTCCCAGTTGGGATAAACGTGGGCTTGGACGGTTTTAGGTTCGAAATTAACACTGTTTTGACCGAAGAATTTCTGGCTCAGGCGATCGCCCAAGGTTAATGTCTCTGGCTGGCTATCATCTAATTGCCAACCTTTCCCTTGTAAGCGTTTGATGAGTTCGGCTTGGGGTGAAAAAAGAGGCTGGTCATCTACCTGGGGTAAATACAGCAAACTATCGGGAGCGGCGATCGCCTCGATAAAAGCAATTTCATCGGCCCGAGGATCAGGATAACCATAAATACAGAGCGTTTTGAGATCTGGCTCAAGGGCGATCGCCCGCCACAGTGCTGCAGCAGAATCGACAACATTATCAGCCTCAAGTTGGGCTTGATAGGCATGAATTACCTGATATAGCTGCTGAATCTTGGGCGTCTCAAATTTCTTCAAAGCATCCAGCTCACGGCTAGTTTGCAGCAGTTCTTGGATTGCTCCCCGCCAGGTTTGTACTGTGCCTTCTAAATCAGTCGGGTTTAGGGTTGCGGCGATCGCCTGCTTAAAATAACGATATTGCTCTAGGGGATTCAGCACGCGAATCCCTTTCTGCCATAACAGTTCCGCAGCTAAGCTGGTCAGAGAATAGGGCAGTTGTTTCAGGCGTTTAGCTGTTTGTCTGGTCGGGGCGATCGCCTGCGCTTTCCTTGTTTTGAGAAGAGTCTGAGCTGCCTGTAGAAAAGGTGATGAATGCTTGTAAATAGTGCCCATAAATTAAGTTACCCTCATCACTGTTTCGTTCAAAGCTCATAATGCCGCCACTCTCTCTTAGCGCGCATCATCTAGAGAAAGTTACCCATAACGTTATGGGTAATTCACAAAAGCTTTTTAAACCTAATTCTCAGAACTTACCAAATAAAACACTCTAGCGACTCAGATTAAGTGAAAAAATTATCTAAACTACTCCTGTGAGGCGATTATTTTTTTTGATTATCGGTAGTTACCCATAACGTTATGGGTAATCGTTTTTTCTTTATTCTCGTTTTCTATTTTCTAATCCATGTAAAGGGAGTCATTTATAAACATCGCCAGACATGGCTTTAAGAGATTGCATTTTGAGATCCAAAACATTACCGAATTTCTGACAGTGTTGAAGAATCACATTAACCTGAAAGATTCGTTCCTCCAGACTTCCACTGAGCCGAAAAAAAGGCACCCGCCTCTCTGCTAAATCAGCCAAGATTTGCTTCTGAAACCATTTTCGCTTTTGATCGCCACTGCGATCCCAGGTATCAGCATAGGGAATATCGGTATCACAGACGAAGAACAAATCGTAGCGTTTCTCTGCCTCTGTCGCTAAGCGAGTAAGCAGTGGCCCCGCTTCGCCATGGTAGTCCTTTGCAAAGACATAGGTCGTGATGGGGTTTGTATCGCAAAAAAGATACTTACGGGCCTGGAGCACGAGGGCATCCTCTCGGCTAATGTGTTCCGGGGCGATCGCCAATCTATTTTTGTAAGCCATAAACTCAAAAAGTTTAGACTTTGCTACTTATCTTCTGGCGGAGTTTGGTGATGGTCTCTGGGTTTAATTGGCTTTCTGGCTCTACGGCTTCCCTTGCGGCTAGTGCAAGTTTTACCTCTTCAGGAATCGCCTGACCCAAATCATTGAGAAGTTTTTGGAATGAGGTGTTTTGCTGTTCAACGGTCTCAGCGGGAACGGGTTCCACAACGTAATTTTGGGAAACCTGACGGGTTAGGGCATAGACGATGTATTGATTCAGGGATACGCCTTCTTGGGAGGCTTGATGGCTGAGTTGTTGATGGAGGCTTTCGGGTAGGCGTAGGGTTAAACGACTCATTGTTATTCATCTCCTGTGAGTTTCAGTACTAGTTCGACGGGGGACAGTACGGTTAAGCCGAGAGATTGTTTTGCCCGTTGAAAATCTTTGAGGTTTAAAGTAACGATCGCCGCATTGGCATTCATGGCACAGTCAATGATCAGATCATCGCCAGGGTCGGGGGAAATGGGTCGCCATGTAAAATGGATTTCGGTGAATTTAGTGAGGGTGAGTAACCGACCAAGAACAGGTTTTAGGGTTTGCCAACGAGTAGGGGATAGTTTACGGCTCAAAACATCTTGGTATTCATAGGCAATCGCCGTGGAAATGTAAACGATAAATAATTCGGCTAACCAAGCTTCGATGATCAGCCCTGATGCGCTCCCCTGTTTAGTTAAGCCTTCTAGAACAATGTTGGTGTCAATAACGAGGTGTAATGGGGCTTGCTCTGTCATGACACCACTATAGCACCATATTCAGTGTCGTTTAGTTGCATTCGGCGATGAACTAGAGGGCGCATCTCGACAGAAACCTAGGATTATAGAAAAAATATTGCCTGAGAGTCTTGTATAGAGATCGTTTCAAGGCTCGACCTTTTTTACTGATTTTAACGAAAGAATAGTGGTTTCAGTGATCGCTAGTGGGTACTTCTTTATTCAGTAAAGGCTGACCTAATTCCTTCACAGAGCCATCACCATTGATATAGGAATGAAGTGCGCATCATTTGGAGAAAGTTACCCATAACGTTATGGGTAATTCACACAAGCTTTTTAAACCTAATTCTCAGAACTTACCAAATAAAACACTCCAGTAACTCAGATTGAGTGAAAAAATTATCTAAACTGCTCCTGTGAGGCGATCGCCTTTTTTGGTGATTATGGCAACTACCCATAACGTTATGGGTAATCCATCCCAGTCTAAAAAACTCAATCCCCAAAGCTTAACCAATCAGATGAAAAAAATGATCTATGCTGCTTCCGTGAGGCGATCGCCTTTCTAGTCCTTGGTAAAATAAGCAAAGCTACAGAATCTCCAGGCCATCAGTTGACCATGAATATTAACGCTTCAATCATCGATCAACGCCTAGGCTCCCTAATCGACGATATCCGCCAACCGGCAAAGGATGAATTAAATATCCAAGACGAAAACAAGCTCAAGCCCCTGTCCTTCGTCTATCTTTGTGTCAAAACCATTCTCGACCTCGACCATAGCGAAACATTGGATTGCTTGACTGAAGGGGGAGGAGATTTCGGCGTTGATGCCATTCATATTTCCGAAGAACATGACGGAGAATTTACCGTTAGCCTTTTCCAGGCGAAATATAAAAATAACTTCAAAGGAGATGCCAATTTTTCTGAAAGTGACATTGAAGCCTTGATCAATGCGATTCGGCATCTCTTTGATCCCAACGCCACACTGCAACAGATTAATCCTCGACTACTGAGTAAAGTAGAAGCAGCCCGCAGCCTCATCCGTGACGGTTATATTCCCCAAGTCCGAGCCTTAGCTTGCAATAATGGCCAACCATGGAATGTCGCCGCCGCCGAAGCGATCGAGCGCACTGGGTTTGGTGGTCAAGTCACCTGGGAACACGTTAATCACGATCGCCTGATCAATATTCTCCAGGCGACCAAACCCGTTAACGATACCCTCAGACTCAGCGGCAAGGCGATCGTTGAAGATATGGACTTTAGTCGTGTTCTGGTCGGCAAAATTGCGATCACCGAAATTGCGGATTTAATTGATCGCCATGGAGAAAGACTCCTCGAACGTAATATCCGTCGTTACCTGGGTTTACAGAGAAATCGCGTCAACGAAGGAATTCGCAATACATTGATCAACGGAGAAGGGAAGAACTTTTATTTCTACAACAACGGTATCACCCTAACCTGCGACTCCTTTACCCACAATGCCTTTCAGCAGGGAGACTATCAAGTGAAGGTTGAAAATCTCCAGATTATCAACGGTGGTCAAACCTGTCTAACCATCGCCAAAACCCTCGCCCAACCCAGTCTTTTTCCCCAGGAAGCTTACGTTTTAATCCGTCTGTACCAACTCCCCAAGGAAAATGAAGACCTCGTCAAAAATATTACCTATGCCACAAACAGTCAAAACCCCGTTGACTTAAAAGATCTCAAGGCGAATGATGAACGTCAACAACGCCTAGAACTCGATATTCAGACCCTCGGTTTCAGTTATCGGCGTAAACGTTCTGAAAGTTATTCCCGTAGCGATATTACCTCAGGGGTGGCCGCAGAGGCCGTCTTGTCCGTATGGCGAAAAAAACCCCATCAAGCCAAATTCTTTTCACGAAAACATTTCGGTAAGTTGTACGATTCGATTTTCACAGACCAGCTCAATGGTTCCCAGGTGATTACTGCTGTTTTACTCTATCGGATTGCAGAAAATCGGCGTAAGCGTCCTGCTAAAGATGATCCTGATTTTGTACGTTATGCTTCTTGTTTTGCGGCGATGCAAATGGGCCAAAAGCTGCTGTCGGAGATGAACCTTAATTTAGAGGGCCTTAATCACCAATATTTCCCTCAGGCCCAGGAACTAATAAAAATGAGAGGCGATGACTACTTTAAGGCCGCTATTGATGATATTCAGGTCGCGCTCCGGGATCTCTATGGCGATCGCCCCATATCTTTACAGCAACTCGCTGCCACTTTCCGGAGGGGTGATTTAATCGAAAAACTCCGATAAAACTTGGTGATCCAGCAGACCGACTGCTGGTGGCTTTAGCAACCCAAAACCTAGATCAGTTAATTACAAAAGATTCTGTAATCGGTAATTTTTAATCGAAACAAAAGGGCGATCGCCTTTTTTGGAGACCATAGCAACTACCCATAACGTTATGGGTAATTATCTTTCCCTTTTCCCGGAACGAAACAGAGTCCCATGGGAGAGGAATTACAGGCAGTTTCATTTTTTATCTCAGCGGGCAATCACTACCCAAACTAATGGGATGCTTCGGAAATTAGTTCATCAATCTGGGCGAGTAATGCCTGCATCTGATCCCATTTTTCAGGATTTTTGTCCCAGAGACGCGCAGCCTTGAGTCGTTTGACCGTTTGATCAATGCGTGACTGGGGCTTTTGTTCTGCGGTGTTGAACTTTAGCTCGTTGATACGCTGCCTAATCTCGCTTAAGGAGAGATTTTCCTGGATGGCGGTTTCTAATAGGTTTTTTCGTGATTCGGCATCTTGTAGACGGGCGATCGCCTTTGCTTTGGTGTAGGCAATCTTGCCCTGGCGGAGCACTTCTAAAATATCGTCAGGTAAATTTAGTAAGGGTAAACGATTCGCCGTAAATGACGACCAATTCTGACCTAAGTTTGTAAAAACCGATTGAATCTGCTCACCAATTTCACTACCCATAACGTTATGGGTAATTGTTTTTCCTTTTTTTTCGTTTTCCAGTCGATAAAGTAAGCTTTTTACCTCCTGGGGTTGAAGCTGCAATTCTATTGCGAGGAGATTAAGGACACCTTCTGCTTCTTCGACGGGGTTGAGATCTTCGCGGGTGAGATTTTCCACAAGGGCGATCGCCAATGCCTGCTGATCATCCAGGTCACGAATCACAACTGGTACAGTTTTGAGGCCCAACTGCTTCGCGGCCCGATAACGTCTTTCCCCTGCAACCAATTCATAGCGGTTAGTTTGATGGCGAATCGGTCGAACCAGGAGAGGTTCTAAAATGCCATATTCTTTAATTGAAGCGGCGAGCCGCTGAATTTTCTCCGGGTCGAAGTAATGACGAGGTTGACTCTCCGGCAAGCGAATATTGGCGATCGCCACGGAAGACTCTGGCTCAGTGGGTAGCTCTGCTAAATAATTTCCGACGGTACGTCTAGCCAAGGTAACTCAAAGCCTCCATAAATAAATTTTCATAGTCTTGTTGAGCTGCTTTTGCGGCAGAGCCCGTTAAATCAAAAACCGTCGCCTCTTGAATTGGCGCATCAGAAATACATTGCCGCTGATAGACAATGGAATTAATGAGTGGAAACCGCTGGTCTTGACTGAGGGCCTGCTGTGCTTCTTTTAATAAAACGGTACCTTTGACGGCACGGCTCAGAAATAAGCCGACATGGGGCTGACCACCACGCACCTTCTGTCGCTGACGAATTACTTGCAGAATCTTACTACTACTACTGAGATCGAGACCGGATGGTTGGCAAGGAACGAGGGTGAGGTCAGAGATATCCAGAATTGTTTTGGTAATTTCACTCAGGCTACCGGGGCCATCAACAATCACCACATCATACTGATTACTCGCCTCTTCGATCGCATCAAAAAGGGCTTCAGGATCAAGGATTGCGGCGTTCGGAATTTCCTTGGGCAAACGTGCCAGCCAGCTCGAACTCGATTGCTGCGCATCGGCATCAATTAACGTGACGTTTTTATTTTGGGCCAGCCAATAGGCAAGATGCACGGCGGTCGTACTCTTACCGCAGCCACCCTTTTGGTTCACAATGCTGATAATGCTCAC